>NZ_JBBECH010000056.1:0-94834 GCF_040881935.1 Saccharospirillum sp.
GGGCCTGGACCGCAGCATCCCTGCTGCGGACCACCCTCGATAGCCCTACCTGGCAGCCGGTGCTGAACTTTTGCTAGCGAACTCCGAAACTTGCGTTACCGAGCTGAGCCGGTGTCAGTGGCGGAAATGGCGCATGCCGGTCAGTACCATGGCGATGCCATGCTCGTTTGCGGCGGCGATGACTTCGTCGTCGCGCATACTGCCGCCCGGTTGAATGACGGCTTTTACGCCCATCTCGGCGGCCTGGTCGAGACCATCGCGGAACGGGAAAAAGGCGTCGGATGCCATCACCGAACCGGAGATATGCAACCCTTCATCGGCGGCCTTGATACCGGCGATTTTGGCGCTGTAAACCCGGCTCATCTGGCCAGCACCGATACCGACCGTCTGGCCGTCTTTGGCGTAGACAATGGCGTTGGATTTAACAAACTTGCACACCGACCAGGCAAATTGCAGGTCTTGCAGTTGTTCAGGCGTTGGGGCTGTTTGCGTAACCAGTCTGAATTCATCGGCCGTTACCTCGCCCAGATCCCGATCCTGAATGAGCAGGCCACCGTTAACGCGTTTGAAGTCAAAACCGGGCAGGGCAGAGCCCCAGACGCCGCTGCTGAGCAGGCGAACATTCGGTTTGGCGGCCACAATGGAGGCGGCTTCGGCGCTGACCGAGGGTGCGATGATGACTTCAACGAATTGACGGTCGACGATGGCACGGGCGGTGGTGGCGTCGAGTTCCCGGTTGAACGCGATGATGCCGCCAAAGGCTGAGGTCGGGTCGGTTTGGAAAGCGCGTTCGTAGGCTGCCAATTGAGTGTCTGCGACGGCCACACCGCAGGGGTTGGCGTGCTTGACGATGACACAGGCCGGTTGAGCGAAGCGTTTAACGCATTCCAGGGCGGCATCGGTATCGGCAATGTTGTTGTAGCTCAGCGCTTTGCCCTGCAGGCTGGTGGCGGTGGCAACGCTGGCTTCGGGTGTCTCGGCGTCTACATAAAACGCCGCTTTCTGGTGCGGGTTTTCACCGTAGCGCATGACGTCTTTTAGCTGCCACTGTTGATTGTAGGTATGCGGGAAGTCGGCTTTTTCCGGAACGCTGGCCGGGTCGGTCTCGAGTTCAATGCGGCCCAGGTAGTTGGCGATCATGCCATCGTAGGCGGCGGTGTGCTCAAAAGCGGAGCGAGCCAGCCGGAAGCGGGTTGAATGCGACAGGCCACCCGTGGCATCCCATTCACTCAGAATGGCAGAGTAATCATCTGTGTTGACCACAATGGCCACATCCGCATGGTTCTTGGCGGCCGAGCGCACCATGGTCGGGCCGCCGATGTCGATGTTTTCAATGGCATCGGCCAGGGTGCAGTCGTCCCGGCTGACGGTATCGGCAAAGGGATACAGGTTGACCACGACCAGATCAATGGCGTCGATGCCGTGTTCGCTCATCACTGCGTCGTCCTGACCGCGCCGCCCCAGTATGCCGCCGTGAATCTTCGGGTGCAGGGTTTTGACCCGACCGTCCATCATTTCCGGGAAGCCGGTGTGGGCGGATACTTCGGTTACCGGAACACCGGCGTCGGTCAGCAGACGAAAGGTGCCCCCAGTGGACAGTAATTCGACGCCGCGCTGGTTGAGTGCGCGGGCAAAGTCGACAATACCGGTTTTGTCGGAGACGCTGATCAGGGCGCGTTGTGGCGTTTTGGTCATGGGATCCTCGAACGATCAGTCGGTGGCTCACACCGGCAGGTACGGTGCTGGGATGGGCCGGTTTCAGTCAAAATAAAGTCGGTGATGGTAAATCTGGTGCAACTGGTCAAAAACCGGTTGTCCGAAATGCAAAAAGGCGACTCAGGGTCGCCTTTTTAGATATCAGAGCAGTCCGTACTGCTTCAATTTTTTGCGCAGCGTACCCCGGTTGAGGCCGAGTACCCGGCTGGCTTTGGTCTGGTTGTCCCGGCTGAAGCGCATAACGGCCTCCAGCATGGGCGCTTCCACTTCACTCATCACCATTTGGTAGACGTTGGCGACGTCCTGGCCTTCGAGGTGTGCGAAATAGTTGCGCATGGCAATTTCAACGCTGTCACGCAGGGTCTGTGGGTTGTCGGCCGAGGAGTGAATGTGCAATGAGTCTTTTAAATCAGGGCGCTGAGGGTCCTGGGCAACGGGGTCGAGGTTCATGCTGCTGTATCCTTTAACGATGTCAAACGTTGAAAAAGGGTGGCTATAACCTGAAGCTGCTCACGCGGTTGCTCCAGGTGATTGAATGCTGAGAGTGAGGTCCGGTCGACACCCTGGGCTTTGAGATACCAGCCCACGTGCTTCCGGGCGATGCGCACACCCATGTGGTCCCCATAAAATCGATGCAGTGCCTGAACATGCTGGCTCAGCGTGGCGGCAACTGTCTCCAGACCGGGTTCAGGCAACTGTTCGCCGGTCGCCAGGAAATGATTGATGGCCTGGAATATCCAGGGATTTCCCTGGGCCGCCCGACCGATCATCACGCCATCAGCTGCAGTGACTGACAGCACCTTCGCGGCCTGCTGCGGGCTGTCGATATCGCCATTAGCCAGTACCGGTATCCGCACCGCCTGCTTTACGTTGGCGATGGTGTCGTACTCGGCTACGCCCTTGAAAGCGTCAGCCCGGGTCCGTCCATGAACCGATAACAGGGCGATGCCCAGGTCTTCTGCCATCCGTGCGATGGCCACGGCATTGCGCTGATCGGCAGACCAGCCGGTGCGAATCTTCAGCGTTACCGGCACATCGACGGCATTGACGACGGCGGTCAGTATGTCTCTGACCAGGCCTTCATCGCGCATCAGGGCGGAACCAGCGGCCTTGTTACAGACTTTTTTAGCCGGACATCCCATATTGATGTCTATAATCTGAGCACCCCGGGCCACATTGGCTTGTGCCGCCTGGGCCATCATGCCAGCGTCGCCGCCAGCAATCTGGACGCTGACCGGGCCTTCCTCTCCCTGATGATCCAGCCGCCAGCGTGACTTGTTGCTGTTCCACAAACGGGTGTCGCTGGTCACCATTTCAGATACGACCAGTCCCGCACCCAGCGACCGGCACAGCGTGCGAAAGGGTCGATCGGTTACCCCGGCCATTGGCGCGAGGACAGTCGGTTGTGAAATGGTGTAGGGGCCGATGGAAAACACAGTAATCGGTTAAAAATTGCTCAGCTCAAGGGCGGGGAATGATACTGGCTCTGGCGTTGAGATGAAAGATTGACAATCGGTTTCTTTTCAGAAAATGGGACCGAAGGCCCCATTGCGCTCTGGAAGTCTCTAGGAGTCCGACAGACTCCTAGGCCGTCATTAGCCTGTTCCAGCGGGCGCCAGTACAAGCTGGTAATTGACCGCCCGGGTACCGGGGTCGCGAATCGGCAGCGATACATAAATCCGTGTGTTGACGGGCATCAGCCGCGTACCGGTCAGTTCGCCGCGCAGGTATTGTTCCGGAGTGAATGACTGGTCGGCAACGAGATCTCCATTGACGTCGGTGTATTGCAATATCAGCATCGGGAAAGGTTGTCGGAAGGCGGCACGGTTGGTTAGTACAGCGTCCAGTAATTTCACCTCATCCAGTGCCCGGTGATCACGGATCAGGACGTTGGAGGTGCGAATCAGGTCAATGTCTTCCTGGTCCGGCAAGGTGCAGCCCAGTACGTCACAGGCACTCTGGTACAGGCCACGCCACTGATCCATCTTGGCGTAGGTGTCCCGTTGTACCCAGGCAAACTGGGCGGTCAGAACAGCCATCAACAGCATAATGAACACCACGCCCAGCCAGCGCCAGCGGGCGAGCCGGTCTTCGGCGTTGAAATCCAGATCAATATCGTGATTCAACTGGCGAACGACCGACGACGCCGTAGACGTGCCTTTGGCCCGCCGGTCGGTGCCACCGAAGTCGACCGAATTGAAATCATCGTCTCCTGAATCATCAAGCGACCAGGCCGGTTGTGCCTGATTGTTTTTTGGCTTGGCGGGCCGGGTGTCTGAGATCGGTTTGCTGACGAAACTTGTTTTTTTCTGGCGTCGGCTCTCCCGGGATTCTTCACGCTCCTGCTCTTCAAGGATCGATTCAGCCCAACTCTCGTCGGCCGATTCAGGATCATCGAGGACGTCTTTGTCGAGATCGCTCTCGCGCTGAAACGGATTGGCCTCTTTGCTCCGATCACCACTCGGGTTACTTAGACTGATGAAGGAGTCACTCAAATCATCCAGTTCGGAATCGTCATCTTCCTGGTCATACAGGTCGTCATCGCTGTCCTGAAAAACGTACTCCTGATCTTCCTCTGGGTCGTCTGCAAACAGGAAATCGGCATCGGCATCTTCATCGGCCGCGAAACGAGAGGGAGCGGTTGGCTTGGGTTTTGATGTCGGTGGTGTTGATGCTGGCTTGGGTGCAGCAGCGGCTTTCGGCGCGGATGTCTGTTGGGTTCTGGCCTGTTTTTGTGGGGTTGGCCGGGTGGCGGGTTTTTTCGCAACGGCTGCGGTAACAATGTGTTTGCGAGCGCTGAACACCTGAAGGCAGGCGCCACAGCGCACAGAGCCATTGGCAATGGACAGTTGTTCGTCGCTGACGCGAAATGAGGTGCCGCAGTGTGGGCACTGTGTAATAAAAGTTTCAGCCATTGCTAACTATGATTCCTGGCATCCATGCGCGATTAGGCCCTGTTTTGGCCACCCGATGAGTAACCGGCAGGGCATTGTTGTTCCGTCCGGTAATGCAAACGGTCTGGTAGTGTAAGAAAGGCGCCAACAGATAACAATATACCGCCTTCACACTGGGCTCGCCCAGCCGCTAATTGCGACGTTCTCCATTCAATCGAACCCAGCCATCATGGCTTGCCGGGGGCTCAAAGTCGATCCAGGGCGTATAGGCCGTGCGTACGGCATCGGCCTGATGCTCCAGAATACCGGAAAGAGCGATTCGCCCGCCGGGCCGAAGGCGCTGACAGATCGCTGATGACAGATCGCACAGAGGCCCGGCCAGTATGTTGGCGACGATCAGGTCGTATTGGTCGACGAGATCACGGTCGTCGAGCATGACTCGGTAGCGGGATGGGTCGATAGCATTGTTCTCCGCATTGGCCCGGGTCGCGTCGAGCGCCTGAGGGTCGATGTCGAGCCCATCCATGCGGGACGCACCGAGCAACAGGGAGGCCAGACCCAGAATGCCGGAGCCGCAGCCATAATCCAGCACGGTATCACCAGGCTGGGTGTTCCGGTCGAGCCATGTCAGGCACAGGTAGGTCGTAGGGTGAGTGCCGGTGCCAAAGGCCAGGCCGGGGTCCAGTCGCAAGTTGATGGCTGCTGGGTTGGGTGGCTCCAGCCAGGACGGGCAAATCCACAGGCGGTCGCCGCAGGCGATGGGCTTGAAATTGTCCATCCAACTGCGTTCCCAGTCTTTGTCTTCCAGAATCTCGGTGACGATCGGACCCCGGGCGTCAATGTTCAGGGCGCACATAGCCTGCTGCATACGATTTACCAGCGCGTCGGCATCCAGCTGGTGATCGAACAGCCCCTGTATCGTTGTGTGTTGCCACAAGGGCGTAGTGCCGCGAATCGGCTCGAAAACCGGCTGGTCTTCTGTGTCGACCAGGGTTACCGCCTGGCAGCCAGCCAACAGCAGCGCGTCTTCCAGTGCGTCGGTGTGGTCCGGCGAGGTGGGGATTTTGATTTGTAACCAGGGCATGGTAGATCCTGTGCAAGTGGATGCATCGTGATAGAGGGTGACTTGCTGTAAGAGTGTACACCAGACGGACAATCCGGTTTAGCTCAAGGTGATAACTGCGGATCTTTCCTGGTATCACCCGCTTAATAACTCAAGTTTCGGAGTTCGGTCGTGGCCCGCACCGGCTACCGGATATGCCCCTGTGGGGTCGGCGTAGATCCGTCCGTGGAGCCTAGGCCGCAACATCCATGCTGCGGACTTTCCCACAGGGGCATATCCGGCACCCGCTGCTAGTCTTATCGGCGAACTCCGAAACTCGAGTTATTAAAAAGCCGGGCGATGCCCGGCTTTTTAACGGCGTGCTAGGGCAAAATTACTGCTCGTCGGCCAGCTTGTGTTCGAGGTAGTGGATGTTGACGCCACCGCGTGCAAAACCGGGGTCACGTACCAGGTCCATTTGCAATGGGGTGTTGGTCTTGATGCCAGCGATGACCAGTTCATCCAGTGCCGACTTCATCCGTGCCAGCGCCTGGGGCCGGTCGTCTGCCAGGGTGATCAGCTTGCCGATCATCGAGTCGTAGAATGGCGGAATGGTGTAGCCGGAGTAAATGTGTGAATCCCAGCGCACACCCAGGCCACCGGGTGGGTGGAACTGGGTTATCTTGCCCGGGCTGGGCATGAAGGTACGCGGGTCTTCGGCGTTGATCCGGCATTCAAACGCATGGCCTTTGATGTGAATCTCATCCTGGCGATACGACAAGGATTCGCCGGAGGCAATGCGCAACTGCTCCTTGATAATGTCCACCCCGGTAACCATTTCGGTGACCGGATGCTCAACCTGGACGCGGGTGTTCATTTCAATAAAGTAGAAGTTGCCATCTTCGTACAAAAATTCGAAGGTGCCAGCGCCCCGATAACCAATTTCGATGCAGGCATCCACGCAGGCCTTTTGCACTTTGGCGCGTGCCGCCGGTTCAATGAGAGGCGCCGGGGCTTCTTCCATAACCTTCTGATGGCGTCGCTGCAATGAGCAGTCACGATCGCCAAGGTGAATGGCGTTGCCGTGGGTGTCGGCCAGCACCTGAATTTCGACGTGACGCGGATTCTGCAGGAATTTTTCCATGTAGACCGTACCGTCACCGAAGGCTGCAGCCGCTTCGTTTTGGGTGACCTGGATAGCGTTCAGCAGGTCTTTTTCAGCGTGAACGACCCGCATACCGCGGCCACCGCCACCGGCAGCTGCCTTGATGATCACCGGGTAGCCCACGTGGCGACCCATGGCCAGGCATTTCTCAGTGTCGTCGGTCAACGGGCCATCGGATCCGGGTACCGTTGGAACCCCGGCTTTTTTCATGGCTTCAATGGCTGAAACCTTGTCGCCCATCAGCCGAATGACATCGGACGAGGGGCCGATAAAGGTAAAACCAGACTTTTCAACCTGCTCACAGAAGTCAGCCCGTTCGGCCAGAAAGCCGTACCCGGGGTGGATGCCGTCGGCATCGGTGACTTCCGCTGCGGCGATCAGGGCGGGAATGTTGAGGTAGCTGGCTGAGGAAGCATTCGGGCCAATACACACCGACTCGTCGGCGAGTTTCACGTGCTTCAACTCACGGTCGACGACAGAATGCACCGCCACCGTTTGAATGCCCAGCTCTTTGCAAGCCCGCAGGATGCGCAAGGCAATCTCGCCACGGTTAGCAATCAGGACTTTCTTAAGCATGACAGGCCTCGTTAGCTAATGGTGATCAGGGGTTGGTCAAATTCGACCGGCTGACCGTTTTCCACCAGAATCGCTTCTACCGTGCCGCTCTTTTCGGCTTCGATCTGGTTCATCATCTTCATCGCCTCGACGATGCAAATGGTGTCACCCTGCTTCACCTGCTGACCGACTTCAACGAAGTTGGGACTGGTCGGTGAGGGTGCACGATAGAAAGTGCCGACCATTGGGGAGCGTAACGCATGGCCTGCCGGTTCGGCGGGAGCGCTGGGTTCAGCCGGGGCCGGGGCTGGTGCGGGGGCAGGTGCTGCCATTTGGGCCGGTGCTGCCGCGTAATGCATTTGCTGCGGCGGCAGGCTGTGAGAGGTTCGGCTGATGCGAATGGCTTCTTCACCTTCGGTGATCTCAATTTCATCGATGCCGGATTCTTCCAGCAGTTCGATCAGTTTTTTGACCTTGCGAATATCCATAATGGGTTCCTTTAATCAGTGCGTTAACTGTTGATGGGCGGCGTGCAAAGCGAGTTCATAGCTGTGCGCTCCAAATCCACATATTACCCCGACCGCCTGGCCGGAAAGATACGATTGATGTCTGAAGGGTTCGCGGGCATGCACATTGGACAGGTGCAATTCGATGTAGGGTATGGCAACACCGGCCAGTGCATCGCGCAGCGCTACACTGGTATGGGTGAAGGCTCCGGGGTTGATCAGAATAAAGTCGACCTGCTCGTCTCGTGCTTTGTGTATCCGGTCGATCAGTACGCCTTCATGATTGCTTTGGCAACACGCCAGGCTGTGGCCGAGGTCGGCGGCGGAGCGCGTCATCGACTGTTCAATATCGTTGAGGGTAGTATGCCCGTAAACCTCGGGCTCTCGCGTGCCCAGTAAATTGAGGTTGGGGCCATTGAGCAGCAGTAATTGCGCCATGAGTACCTGTATGTCCTTGCCTGTTGGTCCGGAGGTAAGTGTATGCGGTGAATCGACCTATGTCCGGGAATTTGTCCGGAAATGTAGACGATAGTGCTGTTAAATTCGTCGAACAACTGAATCGACGAATTTTAGTTGTGAATTTATATCATTAAATGCCTGCCTTTCCACGCTTTTCGTGCATTTCAGGCGCTGTCCAGTCCGTCGGGGCAAAGGCGATCTCTCCGCTTTATTGCATTTGTGACCTTCATCCCTTGGTTTCGGGTGAGCGGATGACTAAGCTGGATGAAATGGTTTCACATTTCCCAACGTTCAAAGCATAGAACGTTAATAACATCGTAAGCAGGGAGTTAAGACATATGATTCGTGAACGATGGTCGCGCATGAGAGCAGGGTTAGGTCGCGGACTTGGCCGATTTCGACTGACCGGTCGTTCAAGCCGCTGGTTGGGCCTGGCGGTAATTGTGGTGTTTTTAGGTCTGGTTCTGCTGGGCTGGTTCTGGAGTAATGAGCCCAGCGAGCGGGATGTGGTCGCCCTGGCGGAGCGCCATGCCAGTGAGAACGGTCATGAGTTGGTCGTGGGGTACACCACGACCTATACACTCAGAGAGCTGATGACCGTGGTGCTGGAAAAACCCGGGGGTTATTTGTCCAATGACGTAACACCGCCTTCATTGTGGCTCGACAACATGCCGAGCTGGGAGTTTGGTGTGATCATTCAGGTGCGGGATCTTAGCCGTGCCATGCGTCGGGACATGAGTCGCTCCCAGTCGCAGTCAACCGAAGATCCGGATCTGGCCCGAGCCGAGCCACTGTTTCACTTTGACCACAACAGCTGGATGTTGCCCTCCACCGAAAGTGAGTATCGGCGCGGGCTGAATTTTATCGACGCCTATATGCTGCGACTGTCTGACCCCGAGAATACCCGGGCTCAGTTCTATGCCCGGGCCGATAACCTGAATCGCTGGCTGGAGGATGTGGAGACCCGCCTGGGCTCTCTGTCGCAACGTCTGAGTTCGTCAGTGGGCCAGCGCAGCGTAAGCTCTAACGAGATGCTTAACCCCCAGGTATCGGCCGAACTGATCAATAATGAAGAGCAAATTGTCAAAACACCTCGTCTGCAGGTGGACAATGTCTTTTATGAAGCCCGGGGTTCCGCCTGGGCCTTGTTGCATATCCTGAAGGCCATTGAAGCTGATTTTGGCTCGATTCTGGATAACAAGAACGCTCGGGTCAGTTTGCAGCAGGTGATCCGTGAACTGGAGGGAACGCAGCGGATGGTGTTCTCCCCCATGGTGCTGAACGGCAGTGGCTTTGGCATTCTGGCTAACCATTCGCTGGTGATGGCCAATTACATTTCCCGGGCCAATGCCGCTCTGGCGGATTTGCGTGAATTAATGGCCAGCGGCTAAATCTTCTTGGGCGAGCACAAAAAAGCCGGGACTGTGATCCCGGCTTTTTTAATGACACGCTAACCGGTTTGGTTTATTGCTTGTCGTAGGCGTTGGCCGCTTCAACAATAATCTCTTTGGCGCGTGCTGCATTGGCCCAGCCTTCCACTTTCACCCATTTGCCTTTCTCGAGATCCTTGTAGTTCTCGAAGAAATGCTTGATCTGTTCCAGCAGCAGGGCAGGCAGGTCAGTCACTTCCTGAACGTCGTCGTACAGCGCGCTGAGCTTGCTGTGCGGCACGGCGACGACTTTGGCATCGGAGCCGGCTTCATCGGTCATTTCCAGAACACCTACCGGGCGGGCGCGAATGACACTGCCTGGCACCACCGGATAAGGCGTGACGACCAATACGTCTACCGCGTCGCCATCGTCGGCCAGGGTGTTGGGGATGTAGCCATAGTTGGCCGGGTAGAACATCGGTGTGGCCATGAAGCGGTCGACCATCAGGGCGTCGAAATCCTTGTCGATTTCGTATTTGATCGGGCTGCTGTTGGCGGGAATTTCTATGGCAACATAGACGTCGTTGGGCAGGTCTTTCCCGGCCGGGATCTGGTTATAGCTCATGAGGCGGGCCTCCTGGGTCAAATCAATGGAACCGCCCGGGTTCAGGCGGCCTGAGTCAAAATATTGTGCGCGCCATTATAGGGGCTGGCGCGCGGCTTTGCAGCCTTACCATGGTCGCATTAGCTATGGGTAATGCTGGTAAAGCGTTCAAAATAGTCCGGAAAGGTTTTTGAGGTGCAGCCCGGGTCATTGATGGTGATGTCGGCATCGCCAAACGCGGCCAGTGAAAAACACATGGCGATGCGATGGTCGTTGTAGGTGTCGATGGCAGCTGATTGCAGGGTTTTGGGTGGGGTAATAGCAATGTAGTCCTCGCCTTCATCGACATTGGCGCCGAGTTTGCGCAACTCGGTGGCCATGGCTGAAAGCCGGTCGGTTTCCTTTACCCGCCAGTTATAAATGTTACGAATGCGCGTCGTGCCCTCGGCGAACAGCGCCGTGGTGGCAATGGTCATGGCGGCATCGGGAATATGATTCAGATCCACATCGACGGCCTTGAGCGGCCCGCCCTGGCTGACTTCGATCCAGTGCTCATCCCAGGTGACGTTGGCCCCCATCTGTTCGAGCACCTCGGCGAAGCGGGCATCGCCCTGCACCGAGGCGGTGCCGGTGCCCTCTACCCGAACCGGCCCGCCGCCAATGGCGCCCGCTGCCAGAAAGTAGCTGGCACTGGACGCATCGCCTTCAACCATGATGCGGCCCGGGCTGACGTAGGTCTGGTCGGCACTGATATGGAAGGACTGGTAATGGTTGTTCTCGACGGTTACCCCAAACTGCTGCATGACGTTCAGAGTAATGTCGATATAGGGTTTGGATACCAGTTCGCCAGTGACCTTAATGGTGAGGTCTTCGGTCAGTAATGGCGCGGTCATCAGCAGGGCCGTGAGGAACTGGCTGGAAATGCTGCCATCGATACTAACGGTACCGCCGTGCAGCGGTTGTGATTCAATGTGCAGCGGTGGAAACCCCGGTTGACCGAGGTAGGTCACCTGGGCGCCAAGGGGTGTTAACGCATCGATGAGATCTCCAATCGGACGCTCGGCCATGCGCGGCTCACCGGTCAGTTCAAATTCGCCCGAGCCGACGCAGAGGGCCGCTGCCAGGGGCCGCATCGCGGTTCCTGCGTTACCGAGGAACAAGGTCAGAACCTGACCCCGGGCCAGTTCACCCGCCTGGCCTACCACCCGGCACTCGGTGCCATCGTCGCTCAGGTAGTAGGGGATGCCAAGTTCGTACAGGGCGTCGAGCATGTACCGGATGTCGTCACTGACCAGCAGGTTACTGACCCGGGTGGTTCCCTTGCACAGAGCCGCCAGCAGCAAGATTCGGTTGGACAGGCTTTTGGAGCCCGGAATTTGAACGATGCCGCGTGCCTGTCGCAATCGGGGAAGGGTCAGAGTTTGCATAGCCATCCGTACGCTGAAGAAATCGGGCGGTTATTGTACGTCAGCTTGGGGTGGTCTTGCATCCAGTGCAACGCACTGAAAGAGTGTGTTGCACATTTAGGCGGCGGGGTTGCCCCTTATTTGACGATCAGGATGTCGACGGTAATCCGGTCCAGTATTTTTTCGGCGGTATGGCCCAGTAGCCAGCGTTCCAGTCCACTGCGCGCAACGGCACCCATGATGACCATGTCGACATTGGCCTGGTGCAGGTATTCGGGAATGACGGTTAGCGTTGAGCCGGTTTCGAGGACGGTATGGTCCCGGTCAATCTGGTGTTGATCCGCCAGTTGATGCAGCGCCTGCTCATGCTGTTCGCGAATTTCTTCGCTGATGTCGGCACTGTCGATGGTTGGCTGGTCGAGGTAAATGAGCAGGGGTGTGGGGTCGTACACGTGCAGCAGTTCCAGACGCCCATTCAGGTGTTTGCCAAAATCCTTGCCCCAGCGAACGATGTGTTCATCGAGGGTGTCGGGTTTGTCGTTCGCTTGCACCGGGTCGACGGCGGCGGTGAGACGCACCGGGTCACCCCAGGCGTTCGCTTTGGTGAGCAACAGCGGTACCGGGCAATGACGAATCAGTTCCCAGTCGGTCTGGCTGAAAAACGTCCGCTGAATCACGTTTTGATGGTGAGTGGCCTTTATCACCATATCGGTCGGATGTTCGGCCAGATAGTTCAGCAAGGCCGTGCCAGCGTGTTTGTCCCAGATACCTTCCAGCGAGACCTCGACGGCCTCATTTCGGGCGATGTCGGCAATGGTTTCCAGCCCTTCCATCATGCGATGCATATAGGCTTTCTGGGCTTTTTCGGACGTTTCGGGATTAAGCGGGTGGTTCGAGGCCAGGCTGGCATTGTAGCCGCAGGCGAACAGGGTAAGATGCGCATCGTCAAGACGCGCCAGACGGCTGGCCTTGCTGACCGCCAGTGCACTGTCTTCGGCCGGGTCAATCAAAACAATAATGTGTTTGTGTTTAAACATGGCCAGATCCTCACAAGGTCGGTTCAAGAGTAAGCTTAGACGCAGATGTCGAGCTTGTCTTTGCGGTGTCTAAACTAAATGAATCCGCTTGCGGTGACTTTACAGCAATGGGCGCCTGCAACAACCGGCGTATACAATGACCAGTAGGGCACCCGACGATCAGTCGGCCGGAGTGAAAACAGTCACAACTTTTTGCACGCCCGATACTTCCGAAGCAATGGTGACGGCTTGCTGTGCGGTGTCGCGGGTTACCCGGCCGAGCAAATACACAACACCTTCTTCTACCACGATGTTGACGTTGGAAGAGGCAAATTCGTCCGTGGTGAACATTCTGGATTTCACCTTGACCTCGAGCCAGGAGTCGTTGGTGCGTACACCAGCAGAAATGGGTGCCTTGACTGAGAGGTGGTTGTGTACCGCCTCGACCTGGGGGTCGGTCCGAGCGACCTGGGTAGCTCGGGCCACCAGCTCTGTGCTCGGTACCTGGCCGACCAGCAACACCAGGCCACTGTTTACATGAATGCCGATACGGCTCTGGCTGAAGCGCTGGTCGGCTTTCCCGAGGTTTACAGACAGGCGTGTGGCAAGACTGTTGTCGTCAATCACCTGGCCCATGCTGCGACCTTCGGTGTCGGGAACGATGGGCTCGTCGGTAGCGCTGCCGATAAGGTTTGCGCAGCCGCTGAGGGCGAGAAAACCGGACATAATGACGATAACAGGGAGTTTCATATCAGAGCTCACTTCCAAATAATTGATGTTCGATCAATGCACCCAGGCAATTCAGTATCAAGTGATGGGTTAGCTGTAGACTGGTATTGGTGGCGCCGGAAACACTGAGTTCAACATCATTCTCTTCCAGCAGGGTGGCGATGTCACCACCGTCCGGCCCGGTTAGTGCAACAACGCACAAACCCATATCGTGGGCAGCCTGCACCGCTTTGATAACCGCAGGGGCCTTGCCTGAGGCAGAAATCGCCAGCAAGACATCCTGTTCATGCCCGAGCGTGCGGACTTGCCGGGCAAAGATGTCGTTGGGATTGGTGTCGTAACTGATGCCGCTCATCAGTGAACCGTCGCCCGACAGTGCCAGTACCGGCAGCCCCGGACGTTCCCGGTCGAAGCGACTGAGCATGCCGGTGGCGAAACCCTGGCCCAGAGCTGCAGAACTGCCCATACCGCACACCAGTATCTTGCCGTCGTTGAGCAGGGCTTCGGTCAGCAGGTCGGCGCCGTGGTGCAGCAGTTCGTCCAGTTGTTCGGCCACCCATTGAAACGTTTCGAGGCTCTGGCCAATGTGTTCGTAGAGAATGTCATTGGGCTCCATCATCAGGCCGCAAAGGCTCCTTTTATCCAGTGGATGGTGTTGTTTTTATCGAGTGCGAGTACATCAAAACGGGCGCCGCTACGGGCCTGGCTCGGATTCGACTGCAAATACCATTGCGCCGCCCGGATCAGCTTCTTTTGCTTGGCTGGCGTCACACTGGCGCTGGCGGAGCCAAAACGTTCATTGCGACGTTGCCGGACTTCCACAAACACCAGGGTGTCGCCATCGCGGCAAATCAGGTCGATTTCGCCCACTTTTACCTGATAATTGCGCGACAGGACGGTCCAGCCCTGTCGCTGGCACCAGTCATGAGCCTGGTCTTCCGCATCGCCGCCTTTAACCGGACGCCATACCATCAGGGTGTGATGCCGGACGGATTGAGCACATTTACCAGCCCGGAACCGGCACGGGCTTCACCGTTACTAAATTGAGCCCAGCTCAACTCACGCTCGATGCGCTGGCGCGCATCAAGCCGTAAGGTGCCGGTAACGCCGTACACACGGGTGTCGGGAAACTGCTGCAATTGTGGCAGACGCGGGTAGAGACGGTAGCTATCGACGCCCAGTGCTACCAGTGAGTCAAAGCCCGCGAACTGTTCATTAAAGGCGGTTTGCACTTTCTGTTTGATCGGGTTATTGCGCAGTTCCCAGGGCATTTCGACGAAGGCGACGCCGTTCAGATCCTGATCTCGACTGGTGTTGCGGGTCCCGTCGTACAGGTGAGAGGTGGCCATGACGGGTATGTCCGAGGCGTACTGGAAGTTGAGCATGGGTTTCAACTGGCGTGCCTGGGCGGGAAAGGCGACCATGAAAATCATATCGATGTCTTCGCGTCGGCGCGGTTCAAACAGGATGTCTCGTTCAATCAGTGCATCGAGCGTGCGCATGCGTCGTTCGCTCTGGTCAATATTGAGTGCCCGGCGAACGGTATTGAGGTACTGATCGGGTTGGGTATACAGCGATTTGCTGGTTATGCGTCCGCCCTGGGATTCCCAGTTACGGATAAAAGTGTCGCTGACTTTGCGGCCCCATTCAGAGTCGGGTGCCAACACCATGGCGGTGCGGTTTCCCTGTTGCCAGGCCTGTGCGGCGACCTGTTTGGCCTCATCTTCCGGTGCCAGCCCGAACTGGTAAAAGTTGGACGGACCTCGGCCTGCGAGATCACTGTAGTTAAGCGCCAGAACGGGGACCGACAAAACCGTTTGTTGTTGCAGTTGCTGAACCCGGCTCTTGTCGAGCGGGCCGATGACCAGATCGGCACCCTCGAACACGGCCTGCTTGTAGGTGTTGTAGGCATCGGCATTTTTAGTGGTATCGAAGAAGGTCAGGGAGGGTGCTTCGCCCTCTTCCATATTCGCCTCATACCAGGCGGCCAGGAGCCCACTGCGAATGGCCTTGCCTGCCATTTCCAGTGGACCGGACAGCGGCAATAGCACGGCGATGTTACGTGGCTGAGTGGTGGCCAGCTGACGCAGCAAAGCCAGATCACCGGGAATATTCTGGGCGGCCGGGTGAGTGGGATGGCTGTTGATCCATTCGTCGATGGCGATCACTTGTCGGCGTAAATCGTCCGGGTTATCACGCGCAATTAGGGCCAGCTCCAGCCAACCAGTCAGGTCGGGGCTTGATTCGGCGGCTGCCAGTTTGCGAATGGACTCCTCGGGCACCAACTGCAGGTCGAACCAGATTTGTTCGTTATTGAAGCGGGCGTCATCGTCTTCCAGCACAGGTGCCAGGAAAATGCGCTCACGTGCGCCTGATAAAAAGTTACCCGAATATTCGTAGGCTTCCGCTCGCATCAGGCTGATAATTTTCTGCTGCTCCATTGGCAACCCATCGAACAGGGAGGCGTTTTCGCCTCTGAGCCAGATGAGGGCTTCATTGCCATCGCCCAGGCTCAGTGCCAGCTCTGCCCTTAACTGTGCGTACAAGGTGCGCTGTGCCGTGCTTAACTGGGAAAACTGGAGGCCGCTGAGTACGATCTCGGCTTCGCTGACCTGGTGTTCTTCGAGTAGCGCCTGGGCTTGTTGCAGGCGCTGATCGACCAGTCCATCGACCGTCTGTGCAGACTCATCCGATGATGATTCCGATGTTGTCGACTGGCTGGCACAACCGGCCAACAGTGCGACGGCAATCCAGGCGCAGAGTGACAGGGCAGTTTTGGTGATAGGCATTTTCAACATGGACCGGGCGCTGGTTACAATGGATGAACGCCATTCTACTGAATAAAGTCACGATGAAATAGGGCGTTGGCCGGTGAGTATCGGATATGCCGGAGTCCGTCCCTTCTGGTAAAGTGCTCCGGGTATCTGTTTCCTGCTTTCACTGGCCGCCTTCGTGCCTGTGGCATTGTCTAACCGAGGTCTCATGTCTGCCAATCCAACCCTGCCTGCGGCACTCTATGTGGTCGCCACGCCCATCGGAAATCTTGATGACATCACGCGCCGGGCGGTGACGGTGTTGTCGTCGGTCGATGTCTGCTGTGCGGAAGACACCCGCCATAGTCGCCGCTTGCTGGATCATCTCGGCGCATCGCCCAGGCTTATTTCTGTTCACGAACATAACGAGCGCGACCGTGGACACTTTATTGTTTCTTTACTTGAGCAGGGTCAGTCGGTCGCACTGATCAGCGATGCAGGCACGCCATTGATTTCTGACCCGGGCTATCACCTGGTGCAGGCGGTGGCGGATGCCGGTTTTCCGGTACACCCGGTGCCGGGGGTGAGCGCCGTCATCACGGCGTTGAGCGTCGCGGGGCTACCCACGGATCACTGGCGTTTTGAGGGGTTTCTGCCCGCTAAATCAGCCGCCCGGCAGAAAACGTTGCAGGCCTGCGCCGATAGCCCGCACACCCTGGTTTTCTACGAAAGCAGTCATCGTATACTGGCCAGTCTGAGTGATATGGTGACCGTTTATGGTGGGCAGCGACGTGTCGTGGTAGCCCGGGAGTTGACCAAGACGTTCGAGACGGTGATGCGCGGTACGCTCGACGAGGTGCTGGCGCTGGTCGAAGCGGACGAACACCAGCGTAAAGGAGAGTTTGTGGTGATGGTTGCAGGTGAAACCCGTGCTGATCAGTCGGTCGGGCTGGATCCTGCCAAGCTGGCCAATGTGCTGGCACCGTTGCTACCCCCCAAGCAGGCGGCTGCGGCTATGGTGTCGTTGATTGGTGGTCGCAAGAAAGAGTGGTATGAGCTGATTACCGGGTTGAACCAGACCGACTGACCGGGTCGACGGCCAGTGTCTGTTTCAAACAACAAAAAACTTGCGATTCGGCGGGTTTCCCGTATTGTGCGCCCCGCGAGTTGGCCAGGCAGTCGCTGCTTCGAAAGAAGGAGAGGAAAGTCCGGGCTCCATAGGGCAGGGTGCCAGATAACGTCTGGGCGGCGAAAGCCGACGGAAAGTGCAGCAGAAAGGAAACCGCCGTTCGCTTGCGAGCGGTAAGGGTGAAAAGGTGCGGTAAGAGCGCACCGCAGGTCTGGTAACAGAGCTGGCGATGGTAAACCCCACCTGGAGCAAGGCCAAATAGGGTCCCACTAAGGCGCGGCCCGCGTCGGGACCGGGTAGGCTGCTTGACCCTGCGGGTGACTGCAGGGCTAGACGAATGACTGTCCACGACAGAACCCGGCTTATCGGCTGACTCGCACTCTTTTTACCTCCAAGGCAGGGACCGTGCAGACCACCGGGTTCACCTATTCGGGGTCGGCGTAAATCCATCCCTGCAGCCTAGGCCGCAGGATATGAATCCCATCCATGGGATTCACCCTTCGGGCTCGCTGCGCTCATGCTAAAACGCTCCCGGCGTTTTAGTCCCTGCTGCGGACTCCCCCGAATAGGTGAACCCGGCAGCCTGCACTGGTTTGGTGCCACCTTAAATAGATACTAGGTGAAGGCGACGAAACCACCTTGGAAGCTCAAGCATTCATATGCAGTCCTATCAAATGCTACTGATTAATAGATTTCCGTTAATTTGTTTAACCCTCAATGCAAGTCTCTTTCTAAAATTTTTCTGACTGCAACTTTTTGATGTTTAATTTTTACATCGAAGAGCTCAGTTCCCTTTCTTCTCTCAGTTCTTTGTCAGCAAACCGCAAAGCCAGTAATGATGCGGCTGTGCGCCGTTTCACATCCGATCGCTGTTTTACTTCTTTAATGTCCTCTGAGTCTAAATATCATCATTTATATTCAAAAATAATCTTTAACTTAATGTGTCACTTTAACTTGAGCGGCCAAGTTGGTCTGTTTGCTTGGGTTTGGGGTGTTAGTGATCACTAACTTTAAGGGTCAAGATTGTGCGCTATTTCCTAACTTGCTGTTTTTAGTGGTTTTTTCTGTAGCTCCCAGGCTAGTGACCACTTGCTTGTGGGTCGCGCGACTCCTATAGTGTCAATATGTGGAGAAAAGTGGCAAAAAGTGGGTTTGAAAGGCGAGGTTTTACCCGAGTTACACCTTAGCCTTAGGTAGGCGGGAAGCCTCTCGATCCAACCCGATGGGAAAACAGATCAAAAAACGGATTACGACCACCATGGCACGAGCAACAGACACAATTATGCTCCGAGGAGTGCATACCCTGGCATTGGATGCCAAGGGACGCCTCGCCGTGCCCAGTCGCTACCGGTCGGTATTACAGGCCCTTGCTGAAGGCCAGTTAGTCGTCACCATTGATACCGAAGCCCGCTGTTTGCTGATTTACCCGCTGGATGAGTGGGAGGTCATCCAGGAGAAAATTACCGCTCTGTCCAGCTTTAACAAGGCCGCCCGGCGTATTCAGCGTTTGCTCGTGGGTCATGCGACTGATGTTGAAATGGACGGTTCGGGCCGTGTGCTGATTCCGCCGCCGCTGCGGGATTACGCCAGCCTGGATAAAAAAGTCGTTTTGCTGGGCCAGGGTAATAAGTTCGAATTGTGGTCGGAAGAATTGTGGGCGCGTACACGCGATGCCTACCTGGATGAAGCTGGCGACGAAGACCTGTTAACTGAAGAATTGGAGCAAATTTCATTGTGACCCCGACATCGGCCGAGACATTCAGTCACGACACCGTATTGCTGCACGAGACTGTGGCGGCGTTGCAGGTGGCGGACGGCGTATATGTGGATGGCACTTTTGGGCGGGGTGGTCACAGCCGTTTGCTGCTGGAGCAGCTTGGCCCTACCGGCCAGTTGGTTGTTATTGATAAAGACCCTCAGGCGATTGCCGCCGCCCATGAGCTGGCTGAGCAAGACGCTCGGGTCAGTGTTTGCCACGCCAGTTTTGCCGACCTTAAAACCCAGTTGCAACAGCGGGATCTCGCAGGTCGTGTGAACGGCATTTTGCTGGATCTGGGTGTTTCGTCGCCGCAGTTGGATGATGCCAGCCGGGGCTTTAGTTTCCGCGCCGATGGCCCTCTGGACATGCGCATGGATCCGACCTCTGGTGTTAGCGCTGCGCAGTGGCTGATGCATGTCGGTGAAGCCGACCTGGCCAATGTCCTGTTTCGCTATGGCGATGAGCGCTACAGCCGCCGCATAGCCCGCGCCATCGTGCGCGCCCGGGGTGAAGCGCCCATTACAACCACCTTGCAGCTGGCGGATATTGTGTCGAAGGCGCACCCGGCCTGGGAGCGACACAAGCATCCGGCCACCCGTAGCTTTCAGGCAATACGCATCCACATCAATGCTGAACTGGCCGATCTTGAGGCGTTGCTGGCGGACTGTGTCGAGTTGCTGGCACCTGGCGGCCGCCTGGCGGTGATTACGTTTCATAGCCTGGAAGACCGTTTGGTTAAACAATTTATTCGAGAGCAGGAACAAGGCCCTGAACTGCCGCCCGGGTTGCCGATTCTCGAAGCTGAAATTCCGCGCACCATGAAAAAAGTAGGTAAGCCAATAAAAGCCAGCGCGGCTGAAGTTCAGGGCAACATTCGCTCGCGCAGTGCAACCCTCCGGGTTGCTGAAAAGCTGTGACGGAGGTCGGGTGATGTCCTGGCCAGCCCGGCTGTTAACGCTGGGGTTGCTGGTTGCGGTACTGGTATCTGCCTTTGGGGTTATTCAGGTGACTTACCAGACCCGCGTGCAGTTTGCCCAGTTGGAATCGCTGCGGCGGGAGGGGCGGCGGTTAGAGGAAGAATGGGGGCGGTTGTTGCTGGAAGAAAGTGCTTTTTCGTCTCCGGCGCGGGTTGAGCGTCTGGCACGCGATGAGCTGGGCATGTCGGAACCGGAGCCAGGGCAAATGCGCTGGCTGAATAGAAACGAACTAGAAACAGATTGAGTTAGGTCATTAATAAGGGACACTGAAAAATACTATGTTGGCAAACTGGCGCTTTCATTTCGTCCAAATCGTACTGCTGGCTCTGCTGGCGGTGGTGGTTTGGCGTGTGCTCAGTTTGCAGGTGCTCGATAAAGAGTTTCTGATCGATCAGGGTACGTCGCGCTGGCAGCGTGTTGAGGTTATTAACGCGCCACGCGGCATGCTGACCGATCGTCATGGCGAGCCGGTGGCTGTTAGTACGCCCGTGGTATCTGTCTGGGCAGACCCGCGTGAACTGAGCGCATCCGATCTCGGTCGCCTGGCCGAAGCCTCCGATGTGAGCGAACTTACTCTGGCCGCCAGGCGTCAGCAACATCGTGCTTTTATGTACGTAACCCGTCATTTGGCGCCAGCTGAGGCGGAGGAGATTCTGGCGCTGGAAATTCCCGGCGTTTATGGCCTGACGGAGTACAAGCGCTACTACCCGGCGGGCGAAGTGGCCAGCCATGTTGTCGGTATTACCGATATTGATGATCGCGGACAGGAAGGCATTGAGCTGGCCTATGACCGTCAGTTGCAGTCCCGGGCCGGTAAAAAAGAAGTCATACGGGACCTGATCGGCCGTTCGGTGCGCGATGTTGGTGAGCTTGAAGCGCCCAAAGCCGGTCGCGATCTGAGTCTGACCATTGATCTTCGGTTGCAGTACCTGGCGTATCGCGAACTGAAAAAAGCCGTTACCCAAATGGGTGCAACGGGTGGTTCGGTGGTGGTGATGGACGTGCACACCGGTGATGTGCTGGCGATGGTGAATCAGCCCGGCTTCAACCCCAACAACCGGGCGAGTATGTCGCCAGCCTCCATGCGCAACCGTGCCATGACCGACCAGTTTGAACCGGGCTCGGTGATGAAGCCTATTAGCATGGCAGTAGCCCTGCAAAGTGGCCAGTTTCAGCCGGATACCGTGATTGATACGAGCCCTGGGTATATGAAGCTGGGTACCTACACCATTCGCGATTTTCGCAATTACGGTGAATTGGATCTGACCGACATCATCACTAAGTCGAGCAACATCGGCATGGCCAGGGTCGCCTTGCAACTGGAGGGTCAGGATATCTGGGACATGCTTTATGCGCTGGGTCTGGGCCAGAGCACCGCGATCGGCTACCCGGGCGAAGCCGTAGGCCGGTTGCCTAATCAGGTTGAATGGCGGCCGGTTGAGCAGGCATCGATGGCCTATGGCTATGGTATTGCTGTGACCCCACTGCAACTGGCCCAAGCGTATTCGACCCTGGCCAACGGCGGACATAGGGTCAACGCCCGAATTCTGATGGACGCTCCCATTGAAACTGGTCCTCAGGTGCTGTCTGAGGAGATTTCCCGTCAGGTATTGGCAATGATGGAGACCGTGGTGCAACCCAGTGGTACTGGCACCGCGGCTGCACTGGACTGGTATAGTGTCGCGGGTAAAACCGGTACCGTGCATAAAGTCGGTGGCGAGGGCTATATTGATGATCGCTATATGTCGACCTTTGTCGGCGTGGCACCGGTACAGAACCCAGAAGTCGTGACGGTCGTGGTGATTAACGAGCCCCCGTCAGACGCCTATTACGGGGGTCGTGTTGCCGCGCCGGTGTTCAGCGGTATTATGCGCCAGGCTTTGCCACTGCTGGGCGTCGAGCCCGACCAGATTCCGCCCCAGGCCCGCATGGAGGATGACCAATGATGCCTCTGCGTATTGGCTTGCCCGGGTTTCCCGAGTTATCAAATCTTGCAGTACGGGACCTGACGCTCGATAGCCGTGAAGTGGGCCGCAATGATGTGTTCATCGCCCTGAAAGGCGCGGCCTTTGACGGTCACGATTATATCGACGCAGCGGTCAAAGCCGGTGCTGTGGCCGTGATTGCTGAACATCCGGTGGAAAATGTTCCAGTGCCTGTCGTGGTGATGTCCGATTTGCGGGCTCGCCTGGGTGATTTGGCGCATGACTTTTATCAGGCACCCAGCGAGCAACTTCAGTTAATTGGTGTTACCGGCACCAACGGCAAGACCTCGACCTGTCAGTACATTGCCCAATCGCTGGATTATCTGGGCAAGCGTTGCGGCATCATTGGCACTAACGGTCAGGGGCTGTGGGGCGCCTTGCAGGAAACACTGAATACAACGCCGGATGTGGTGCGACTGCATCGTGAACTGGCTCGCCAGCGGGGTCAGGGTGGGCGTTTCTGTGCGATGGAAGTGTCGTCGCACGGTCTCGATCAGGGCCGGGTTGCCGGTATTCATTACAAGACGGCCGTATTCACCAATCTGAGTCGCGACCATCTCGACTATCACGGCACCATGGAAGCCTATGGCAACGCCAAGTGGACTCTACTGCAGTGGCCGGGCCTGGTGAATGCGATTGTGAACCTCGACGACGCCTGGGTGCAGCAGCACCTCGACAGCATTCGTGCCGAGCGGGTCCTTACCTTTGGTCATGCGCAGCGGGCTGATGTTCGCGTGGTATCGCATCAGTGTCATCCGGGTGGCATTGATGCGGTGGTCGCCACGCCCTGGGGGGAAACCGAGTTGAATTTGCCGTTGCTCGGTCAGTTTAATCTGAGCAACGCCCTGGCGGCCTTTTCGGTGCTGTTGTCGGAGTCGGTACCGCTGTCGACCGCCGCGCGCGTGTTGTCGACTCTGCGCCCGGTTAAGGGTCGTATGGAAAAACTGACCCTGAGCTCTGGCCTGACTGTGGTCGTTGATTACGCTCACACGCCAGATGCCCTGGCCAAAGCCCTGGCGGCTTGTCGGGACCATGTGTCTGGCCGCCTGGGTGTGATTTTCGGTTGTGGCGGAGATCGTGATGCCGGAAAACGACCGGAAATGGCTGTTGCCGCGGAACAGGGTGCTGACTTTGTAGTGGTTACTGACGACAACCCCCGAGGTGAAAATTCTGCGGCAATTCTGGCCGATATTCGTCAGGGTTTTGCACGACCTGTACAGGTGACTGACATTCCGGATCGGCGTTCGGCCATCGAACAAACGCTGGCGCGTTGCGGTTCCGGGGATGTCTTGTTGATTGCAGGTAAAGGCCATGAAGCCTACCAGGAAATTAACGGTACGCGGCATCCGTTTTCCGATCAGGACACGGTACTGGCATGGCAGGAGGTGCATAATGTGGAGTAACCCGACACTGAGTCAGTGGGCCTCTGCCTGTCAGGGAACGCTGATTGGCGAAGACCAGATTATTACCGAGATTTCAACCGATAGCCGCACCGTTAACGCCGGGGATGCGTATGTGGCGCTGGTCGGTGAACAGTTCGATGGCCACAGCTATGTACCGACGGCCCTTCAAAAGCAGGCGTCGGCCATTGTTGTGCAGCAGGCGCTGGCCGAGTGCCCGGTCCCGCAAGTCGTTGTCGATGATACGCGCAAGGCGCTGGGTTTGTTGGCCGGCCTGCTGCGCAATGCCTTTGACGGTCAGGTGGTGGCGATAACCGGCAGCGCTGGCAAAACCTCCACTCGCTCGATGCTGCAGCACATTTTTAGCCAGCAGCCTGGTTTGCTGGCGACGCAAGGCAACTTTAACAACGATATCGGTGTGCCCAAAACCTGGTTCCGCCTGAGCGATCAGCACCAGCGCGTTCTGCTTGAAATGGGCGCCAGCGCTGTTGGCGAGATTGAGTGGATGACGCGTTTTTCGCGGCCGCACATCAGCTTGTTGCTAAACGCTTCTGAAGCACACGCAGGCGGTTTTGGCGGGCTTGATAAGGTTCGGCAAGCCAAAGGCGAGATCCTGGAAGGTACCGAGCGCGATGGTGGCTGTGTGCTGAACCACGACGATCAGGGTTATCAGGGCTGGCTGAAACGGGCTGATGATCGTCGGGTCATCAGTTTTGGGCAGCACAGTCGGGCTGATGTCTGTTTGTTGTCATTCCAGGCCGCCGGTGCCGGCAGTGAATTTACCCTGTCGTTACCCGATGGTGATATCTCGGTGTCCTGGCCAATGCTGGGCAAGCACATGGCGCTGAATGCAGCCGCAGCGGCGGCAACTGCCTACCTGGCGGGCGTTTCACCGCTGGATATCGCCGAAGGCTTATCGCAGATGCAACCGGAGCCCGGCCGTCTTGAACCATTGATGTCCCGGCACGGTGGCATGCTGATTCACGATGCCTATAACGCCAGCCCGGCGTCGGTAAAAGCCGCCATTGATGTGCTGGCAGAACAGGGCAGCGATACCTTGTTGATTCTGGGTGATATGGGTGAGCTCGGAGCCAATAGTCAGGCCCTGCACCACGATCTGGGCGTTTATGCCCGGGGTCGGATTCAGTCGCTCTGGACTGTCGGGTCTGAGTCAGTCGCGACCGCCGAGGCGTTTGGCGGTCAGTCGTTTGAAACCATAGCGCAATTGCTGGATGCGTTGTCATCCCGGTTGACGAAAGCCACCGCAGTACTGGTGAAGGGATCACGCAGTGCAGGCATGGAACGGGTCGTAGAAACCCTGAAAAGGAAACCTTGATGTTTGTTTGGTTGACACAGTACCTCATTCAGCTCCATTCCGGCTTCGGTGTGTTGCAGTACCTCACACTGAGAGCCATTTTTGGAGTGCTGACGGCCCTCGGCGTATCACTGATTCTGGGCCCCTGGCTGATTCGGACGCTGCGTCAATACCAGATCGGACAATCGGTGCGCACCGATGGGCCACAAAGTCATTTGAGCAAGGCCGGTACGCCGACCATGGGCGGTGCCCTGATTCTCGTGTCGATCATCGTTTCCACGCTGTTGTGGGCTGATCTTGGCAATTACTACATCTGGATTACGGTGCTGGTTACCGCCGGGTTCGGCGCCATTGGCTGGGTCGATGATTACCGCAAGGTGGTCAAGCGCAACAGCCGCGGGTTACCGGCCCGTTGGAAATATTTGTGGCAGTCGGTGGTTGGCCTGGGCGGCGCCCTGGCGTTGTTCTGGGCGTCGGGGGATTACATTGTGGCGAACACTTTGTATGTGCCGTTTTTCAAGAACATTGCCATCGTTCTTGGCGGGTTTTTTGTGGTGTTGGCCTATTTCGTTATTGTCGGCACATCCAATGCGGTCAACCTGACCGATGGCCTCGACGGCCTGGCCATTCTGCCCACGGTACTGGTCGGTGGCGCACTGGGCGTGCTGGCCTACGTCGGTGGCAATACAGTGTATTCGGAATATTTGCAGATCCCCTATGTGCCAGGTGCAGGGGAGCTGATCATCATTTGCGGTTCACTGGTCGGTGCCGGGCTGGGCTTTCTGTGGTTCAACACCTACCCGGCGCAGGTGTTCATGGGCGACGTTGGCTCGCTGGCGCTGGGTGCTTGTCTCGGCGTTATGGCGGTGATCGTTCGGCAGGAACTGGTGCTGTTCATTATGGGGGGTGTCTTTGTCGCTGAGACGGTATCGGTCATTTTGCAGGTCGCATCCTACAAACTGACCGGCAGACGCATTTTTCGGATGGCGCCCTTGCACCACCACTATGAATTAAAAGGCTGGCCCGAGCCCCGGGTCATTGTTCGTTTCTGGATCATCACCGTGATTCTGGTGCTGATCGGTTTGGCAACGTTGAAGATTCGCTGATATGACACTGATAGCGGCAGACACACAGTATTTGGTCGTGGGCCTTGGGGTTACCGGGCTGTCGTGTGTCCGTTATTTGTCGGCACAGGGCAAGTTGTGCTCGGTGATCGACAGTCGGCAAACGCCGCCCGGGCTCGATACGCTGCGTGCGGAGTTTCCGGACATCGAAGTCACTCTGGGTGGCTTTGATGCCGATGTCATGATTCGCGCAGACGTACTGGTGATGAGCCCGGGTGTGCCGCTATCGACGCCTGCTGTCCAAGCCGCACTGGCCAATGGCGTTCGGTTGAGTAGTGACATTGAGCTGTTTTGTCAGGCGCACCAGGGGCGTACGGTGCTGATCACAGGTTCCAACGCCAAATCGACCGTGACCAGTTGGGTGGCTGACGTTGCCCGGCACGCGGGAATGTCCCACGTTGTCGGTGGCAATCTTGGTCAGCCAGCGTTGACCTTGCTGGATCAACCGGTTGATCTGGCGATTCTGGAGCTGTCGAGTTTTCAGCTTGAACTGGTCGGGCCATTGCGCGCTGATGTGGCCACGGTGCTGAACGTATCCGAAGACCATCAAGACCGTTACCCAAGCTTTGCGGCCTACCAGCAAACCAAGCAGCGCATTTATTTTGGCTGCCGCCACGCTGTTTTTAACCGGGACGATCCTTTGACCGCACCGTTGTTACCGAGCGGCGTTGCTCAAACGTCTTTTGGTCTGGGTCAGCCCGATCTGAAGCAGTTTGGGGTTCTGGAGCGCGATGGCGAGGCCTGGCTGGCTCGTGGTCAGGAAGCCTGGCTTAAGGCGAGCGAGGTTGCGTTGCCTGGCCGCCATAATCGTAATAATGCGCTGGCTGTTATGGCGCTGGCCGATGTCATAGGCCTCGACCATGACGCCATTGTCGCCTCATTGCGTCAGTTCAAAGGCTTGCCGCACCGCTGTGAACCGGTCGGGTCGATCAACGGCGTTCAGTTTGTGAATGACTCGAAAGGCACCAATGTGGGCGCTACCCTGGCGGCCGTGGAGGGCCTGGGCCGGGACCATCCGGGGCGTCTGATTCTATTGCTCGGTGGCCAGGGTAAAGGCGCTGATTTTAGCCCGCTGCGGGGGCCGGTCGCACAGTTGTGCAAGTCGTCCTGGGTATTTGGTCAGGATCAGGCGCAGATCGTAGCGGCACTGGCGGTCGGGGATCAGGGTGGCAGCGTGTACTGCGTGGAGACAATGGAACAGGCATTGGCCGGAGCCGAGGCCGAGTCCGTTGCTGGCGACATTGTTCTGCTGTCGCCCGCCTGTGCCAGTTTCGATCAGTTCAACGATTTTCAGCATCGGGGTGATGTCTTCCGGTCCTGGGTGGAGGCGCGCCTATGACGGCTCAGGCGAATGCTTTGCCGTTGCTGTCCGGTCGTCTGGCCGTGGCCTACCAGCCTTTGTGGCAACCCGATCGAATGTTGCTGGGAACCAGCATGGCATTGTTGCTGATTGGTCTGGTGATGATCGGCTCGGCGTCCATCGACGTCAGTGAACAGACCTTTGGCGTGCCACATCACTTTGTGTTGCGCCACTTTATATACATGGTGCTTGGGTTGGGTCTTGCTTACCTGGTCAGCGCGGTGCCGATGCGTTTGTGGCAATCCTTCAGTTGGTTGCTGCTGGTGTTGGCCATGGTTCTGCTGGTGCTGGTGCTTATTCCGGGCATTGGCCGGGAAGTTAAGGGCAGCTGGCGCTGGATCGATCTGGGTCCGATAGGGTTTCAGCCCTCCGAGCTGGGCAAAGTTGCCATGATTCTGTATGTGGCCTCCTATCTGGTGCGGCGCCGTGACGAAGTTATCAATCGTCTGTCCGGGTTTGTGAAACCGTTATTGGTCATGTCGATCATGGTGGTCCTGCTGTTGCTGGAACCGGATTTCGGCACCGTGGTTGTGGTCATTGGTACCATCCTCGGCATGCTGTTTCTGGGCGGCGTTAAAGCCGGGCAGTTTTTCCTGGCCGTGCTCGCCGCTGCAGGTGCCGTGACCCTGATGGCCTTTGCGCAGAGCTACCGGGTGCAACGACTGATGTCGTTCATGGACCCCTGGTCGGAAGAGAATGTCTATGGCAGTGGCTATCAGTTGACCCAGTCTTTAATCGCCTTTGGCCGGGGCGAATGGTTCGGTGTTGGCCTGGGTAATTCCATGCAGAAACTGTTCTACCTGCCGGAAGCTCATAACGATTTTATTCTGGCCATTATCGGTGAAGAGTTGGGCCTGGTCGGGGTCATGACCGTGCTGGCGCTGTTTACAGCACTCATCTACCGGATGTTTGCCATTGGTCGGCTGGCTGAACAAAAAGGGTATTTGTTTGGTGCCTTTGTCAGCTACGGCATCGCGATGCTGTTTTCAATCCAGATCTTTATCAACGTCGGCGTGAACACCGGCTTGCTGCCTACCAAAGGGCTGACCTTGCCGTTTGTGAGTGCTGGTGGCACCAGTTTACTGGTTTGCATGGCGCTGGTGGCGCTGGTCAATCGCGTTTATGGCGAAACCTTGCGCATGAGCGCCAAGGGGGCTTCATGAAGCGGGTATTGATTATGGCGGGCGGTACCGGTGGGCATATCTTTCCCGCCATGGCCGTCGCCGAGGCGCTGCAGGAAGCGGGTTATGCCGTGAGCTGGCTGGGCGCACGCCGGGGCATGGAAATGACACTGGTGCCCAGGGCGGGTTATGACCTTCATGCTTTGTCGGTTTCGGCCTGGCAGGGTGGTGGCCTGATACGCAAGCTGCTGGCGCCACTGAACCTGATTCGTGCGTTGCTGCAAGCCTGGTCAGTGATGGGCCGGTTGCGCCCCGCTGTGGTTGTCGGTTTTGGTGGCTACGCCTCAGCTCCGGGTGGTTTGGCGGCCCTGATGCGGCGAGTGCCGCTGGTATTACATGAACAAAATGGCATTCCCGGTCTGACCAATGCGCGCCTTGCCGGGAGTGCTACCCGGGTATTACAGGCTTTTCCCGGCACCTTTACCGGTGATGTCGACGTTGTGGGTAACCCGGTGCGCCAAGCCTTGCTGGCACTGGCCGAACCGGTCCAGCGCGGCCTCGGCGGACATCGCCGTCTGAGAGTGCTGGTGATGGGTGGTAGCCAGGGCGCTCAGGCGCTGAACGAAGTGGTTCCCCGGGCGGTTGCTCAGTTGTCCCAGACGGCACGGCCTGAACTCTGGCATCAGGCGGGTCGTGACAAGGTTGAGGCGACCCTGGCCGATTATCACGCTGCCGGAGTCGACGGCAGCGTGGTCGAATTTATTGATGATATGGCCAGGGCCTATGCCTGGGCCGATCTGGTGGTTTGCCGCAGCGGTGCATCAACGGTGTCGGAACTGGCCGCCGTGGGTGCCTACAGCATTCTGGTGCCTTACCCCTGGCACCGGGACCGGCAGCAATACCGCAATGCGCAATGGCTGGTGGATGAACAGGCCGCTGAATTGATTGACCAGGCGGACTTTACCGCTGCCTGGTTGGCGGAACGCCTGGCTTACTGGCACAGCCACCGAACAGAATTGAAAGCCCGGGCCACGAACAGTTGGCGCTGTGGCATACGGGATTCCGCACACCGTGTGGTTTCCGTGATTAACGAATTGGCAGTGGAGAATGCGGCATGACACGCCTGGATCTGAACAACGAACAGGAATTCCCGATTCCCGAAATGCGCCGCATACGTCGCATTCACTTTATTGGCATCGGCGGCGTCGGCATGTGTGGCATCGCCGAGGTGTTGCACAACCAGGGCTATAACATCAGCGGGTCGGACCTGAAAGACAGTGTCACTACCGAACGGTTGGCTGCCATGGGCGTCACCGTCTTTATCGGTCACGACGAAAACAACGTTGCCGGTGCCGATGTCGTGGTTGTATCCAGCGCCATCAACCCGCTCAACCCGGAAGTAAAGTGGGCTCTGGATCGCCGTATTCCTGTGGTTCGCCGGGCTGAAATGCTGGCCGAACTGATGCGCTACCGGCATGGCATTGCCATTGCGGGTGCCCACGGCAAAACCACGACAACATCGCTGATGGCGTCGGTCATGGCCCAGGGTGGTTTTGACCCGACTTTTGTAATCGGTGGCAAGCTAAACAGTGCGGGCAGCAATGCCCGCCTGGGTACGAGCCGCTATCTGGTAGCCGAAGCCGATGAAAGCGATGCGTCCTTCCTGCATCTGCAGCCGATGACGGCGGTCGTTACCAACATCGATGCCGATCATATGGATACCTACGAGGGCGATTTCGAAAAGCTTAAGGACACCTACATCCAGTTTCTGCACAACCTGCCGTTTTACGGCCTGGCTGTGCTCTGCGCCGATGATGAGCACATTCAGTCCATTCTGCCGCGCCTGTCGCGCCAGTTTGTGACCTACGGGCTGGGCTCAGACGCCGACTACCGGGCCGTGGATGTCCGTCAGATCAGCGGCCGCACTGAGTTCCGGGTGCACCGGCCAAGCGGGCATGAGCCGCTGGACATCGTGTTGCACATGCCCGGTATGCACAACGTGATGAATGCCTTGGCGGTGGTCGCAGTCACGACCGATGAAGGCATGACCGACGACGCCATTTGCCAGGGGTTGAATGGCTTTGAAGGGGTCGGTCGGCGGTTTCAGTTGCAGGGTGAATACCCGGTGCCCGGTGGTGAAGTGATGCTGGTCGACGATTATGGACATCATCCGCGTGAACTGGAAGTGACCTTCGATGCCATTCGCCAGGGCTGGCCGGACCGGCGACTGGTGGTGATGTTTCAACCGCATCGTTTTAGCCGCACACGTGATTTGTATGAAGACTTCGTCGATGTGTTGTCGAAGGTCGATGTGTTGCTGTTGCTGGATGTGTATCCGGCGGGTGAGGAGACCATTGCTGGTGCCGATGGCCGCAGCCTTAGCCGCAGCATTCGACTGCGTGGCCGGGTAGACCCGATTTTTATCGAACACAAAGAGAAAGTGCTGGAGATTTTGCCGGACGTACTGCATGCCGGTGACATCCTGTTGACGCAAGGTGCGGGTGATGTCGGGGCGTTATCGGCTGACATTGCCGCCGCAAAGCTGGGGTTCAAATCATGACTCGGGCGGTCATCGACAACAGTGCTGCAACCCTGCGTCGTTTCCCACGGGTAGGCGTGGTGTACGGAGGGCTGTCGGCTGAGCGCGACGTCGCTCTGGGCAGTGGCCGCACGGTAATCAGGGCGCTGAATGAAGCGGGATATCAGGTCGCAGAACACGACGTTACTGGCCGCGCCGCGCTGATCAACTGGTTGCAAACCACTGAACTGGATGTGGTGTTCCCGGTACTGCACGGCCGCGGTGGGGAAGACGGTACGCTGCAAGGTTTGCTGGAGTGGTTGGGCATTCCTTACGTCGGCAGCGGTGTGCTGGCCTCGGCGCTGGCTATGGATAAATTGCGCAGCAAGTGGGTGTTTGGCAGTGCCCAGATCGCCACGCCACCCTTTGCGGTGGTGCGCTCGGCCGAAGAATGCGCCGCTCTGGCCAACCAACTTGAATACCCGGTAATGGTGAAGCCGGTGCACGAGGGTTCGAGCATTGGCATGAGCCGGGTCGAGGATGCCTCTGGCCTGAGTGAAGCCTGCGCGCTGGCATTCCGGTTCGATACCGAAGTCATGATCGAACAGTTTGTGATGGGTAAAGAATACACCGTAGCGGTAATCGGTGATCAGGCGTTGCCGGTCATTGGCCTGCAGCCAGCGTCCGGGTTTTATGACTACAACGCCAAATATATTTCTGACGATACCCAGTATGCGTTGCCTTCGGGATTGTCGGAAGCGATGGAAGCAGAGGTACAAGCTCTCTCCATTAAAGCGTTCCAGGCGCTGGGCTGCCAGGGGTGGGGTCGGGTCGACCTGATGATGGACAGCGCCGGTCAGCCCTTTGTGCTGGAGGTAAACACCATTCCGGGCATGACTGACCACAGCCTGGTGCCGAAAGCGTCGGTGGCGCATGGCTGGCCGCTGCCGAAGTTGATGCACCGCATTCTGGCGACGGTACCGGAGCAGCGGGCGTGACGGATTATAAACGACGCGGTCAGGGCGCTGTGCCGCGCAAGCCCAGCAAGCCGCCACGCGACTGGCGGCGGGCATTGCGCCTTACTGCGCAGGCGCTGGGTGCTGGTTTGGTCATTGCGGTATTGGTTGTCGGTGGACGCTGGGTAGCGCATCAGGATCTGGCGCGGGATTGGCGCCCCATGGCCGTGACCACCTGGGAAGTGAATGAAATTCTGGTGTACGAAGACCGGGCGCGGCTGGACGCAGTGATGGAATCGTTTCGGGGCCGTAGCTTGCTGACCATCGCGCCGGGTGACGTGCAGCAAAGGCTGGAACAGCTGCCGTGGATTGCCGAGGTAAGCGTCACCAAAGCCTGGCCCGACCGGTTGCAACTGGCCGTCACCGAGCACGAACCGGTGGCACGCTGGAACGGGGATCAGGTGTTGAACAGCGACGGCGAGCCGTTGAGTCGCCCGGTAGCCGAGCTGGTATTGGCGGAATTGAATGGGCCGAATGCGGCCGCCAAGCGGGTGATGGAGCAGTACCTGCAGTTCAGCCGGGTATTTTCCGGTGCAGGCCAGCGGCTTAATGGTGTTCATATGCACCGTCGTGGTGCATGGACGGTGACGCTGGACAGTGGCATCGAGGTCGAGTTGGGCTCCAAAGACATGCTGGCAAGAACACGTCGGGTGGTTGTGCTGCTGAATGCAGAGGGCGTAGCCCCCGACACGATTGAATACATTGATGCGCGGTATCCGAACGGTCTGGCCGTCGGGCACCGGGCATCTTCTGAACCATCGGTATGAGGTGAGAGATGACATCGCCGTTTCAGGGAAAATTGATCGTCGGTCTGGATATTGGCACATCCAAGGTCGTCGCTATCGTGGGTACGGTGACGGCCGAAGGCGGCATTGAAATTGTTGGCCTGGGGTCACACCCGTCTCGCGGTTTGAAAAAAGGGGTGGTGGTGAATATAGAGTCCACCGTCCAGAGTATTCAGCGCGCCGTTGAGGAAGCTGAATTGATGTCTGGCTGCGACATACATTCTGTTTATGTCGGTATCGCGGGCAGTCACATCAGCAGCCTGAACAGCCATGGCATTGTTGCGATCAAGGAAAAGGAGGTGATCGAAGCCGACCTTGAGCGCGTGATCGATGCGGCCCAGGCCGTGGCCATTCCGGCTGACCAGCGGATTCTGCATATTTTGCCGCAGGAATACATCATCGATTCCCAGGAGGGCATCAAAGAGCCGCTGGGTATGTGTGGTGTGCGTCTTGAAGCGAAAGTACATCTGGTGACCGGTGCCCAGAATGCGGTGCAGAACATCGATAAATGCGTACGCCGCTGTGGCCTGGAAGTAGACCAGATCATTCTCGAACAACTCGCCTCCGCCCAGGCCGTATTGACAGACGATGAGCGCGAACTGGGCGTTTGCCTGGTCGATATCGGTGGCGGCACCACCGACATGGCGATTTTCACCGAAGGTGCGATTCGTCACACCGCGGTGATTCCGATTGCCGGGGACCAGGTGACCAACGACATTGCGATGGCGTTTGCGACCCCGACCCAGCACGCCGAGGAGATCAAGATCAAATACGCCTGCGCGCTGTCTCAACTGGCCGGGGCGCACGAAACCATCAAGGTGCCGAGCGTGGGTGATCGCAGCGCGCGCGAACTGACCCGTCAGGCCCTGGCCGAAGTGGTAGAGCCGCGCTACGAGGAACTGTTCAACCTGATCAAGTCGGAACTGCGCCGTAGCGGCTTCGAAGACATGATTCCGGCCGGTATCGTACTGACGGGCGGCACGGCCAAGATGGAAGGCGCGGTGGAATTGGCCGAAGAGGTGTTTCATGTACCCGTCCGGCTGGCTTACCCGCAAAACGTGTCGGGCCTGTCGGATGTGGTTTCCAACCCGATACACGCTACCGGCGTTGGCCTGCTGCAATACGGGTTGAAGCAACTCCAGGGTGGCAAACAACCGACCACTCGTGTGCGCAAGCAAGCTCAGGTGCCCAAAGAGAGCGCCTGGATTCGGTTTCGCAGCTGGATGGCTAATAATTTTTAACCATGCTTTTTAACAGCCGCTCCGGTTGGTTCGCTGGAGCTGAAAAAGGACGGTTGCTGCATTCAGGTCGTTAAGTGGCAACCAAGACAGGACGACCTTCACACATTCAGGGCACAGACCTTTGGGTCTGAAACAACAATATCCATTCTTAAAACAATGGAAGGAGCAGGAAAATGAAACATTATGATCCGGAAGTAAACGGCGGTGATATGTTCACACTCGTCGACGAACAGCCGCAAAGTGCGGTTATAAAGGTGTTTGGTTGCGGCGGCGGCGGCGGTAACGCGGTGCGGCATATGTTGCAATCGCATATAGAAGGCGTTGAGTTCATTTGCGCCAACACCGATGCCCAGGCGTTGCGGGGCGTGGAAGCCACGACTCAGTTACAGTTGGGTAATGGCATCACCCGCGGGCTGGGCGCCGGTGCGAATCCGGACGTTGGCCGTCAGGCGGCGCTGGAAGACCGTGAGCGCATTGCTGAGGTGCTCAAGGGCGCGGACATGGTGTTCATCACTGCTGGCATGGGTGGCGGTACGGGTACCGGTGCAGCCCCAGTTGTAGCTGAAGTGGCCAAAGAACTGGGCATCCTGACCGTAGCCGTGGTTACCAAGCCGTTTCCGTTCGAAGGCCGCCGCCGGATGAAGGTCGCCAACGACGGGCTGGACCTGTTGCGCGAACATGTTGATTCGCTGATCACCATCCCGAACGAGAAACTGCTGACCGTTTTGGGTAAGAATGTGACACTTTTGGAGGCTTTTTCCGAAGCCAATAATGTGCTCCTGAACGCAGTTCAGGGTGTTGCTGACCTGATCATACGTCCGGGTACCATCAACCTCGACTTCGCCGACGTCCGAACTGTGATGTCTGAAATGGGTATGGCGATGATGGGCAGTGGTATCGCTTCGGGTGAAGACCGTGCCGTGCGCGCCGCTGAAATGGCGATTCGCAGCCCGCTGCTTGAAGATGTCGACCTGCATGGTGCCAAGGGCATCCTGGTAAACATCTCCGCTGGCGTTGATTTGGGACTGGACGAATTCACTCAGGTAGGCGATACCATCGAAGAATTCGCTTCCGAAGATGCGACTGTAGTAGTTGGCACAGTTATTGATCCGGAATTGGGTGATGAAATACGTGTCACCGTGGTTGCGACTGGTATAGGCCAGGCCGAAGCCATGGCAGCCAAGCCCAAAGTAGCGGTTGATAATACTCGCAAAGCCGATGGCAGCGTCGACTATAAAAAGCTCGACCGTCCAACGGCCGTGCGTAATGCCAAGCCTGTGGAATCTGCGACAGAACAGAGCAAGCCTATGCGCAGCGCCAAAGACCTGGATTACCTCGATATTCCAGCCTTTTTACGCCGTCAGGCTGACTGAATCTGTACAGAAATTGCGTATGTTCGATGTCAGGCTTCTGCTAGAATGCTTGCCTGATAAAATTGACGGTGTTGAGCCAGGATTGACTGGCTGAACCATATAGTAGGATCGGAACGCATGGTGAAACAGAGAACACTCAAGAACCCAATTCGTGCCACAGGGGTGGGTTTGCACTCCGGCAAAAAGGTGTATCTGACGTTAAAACCTGCGCCCGTCGACACGGGTATCGTTTTCTGCCGAACGGATCTTGATCCGGTTGTGGAAATTCCTGCCCATGCCCTGAATGTGGGCGATACTACCTTGTCGACGACCCTGGTTAAGGGTGATGTCTGCATCGACACCGTCGAGCATTTGCTGTCAGCCTGCGCAGGCTTGGGCATCGATAATGCCTATATAGAAGTCAGCGCAGCCGAAGTACCGATTATGGATGGCAGTGCCGGTCCCTTCGTATTTCTGCTGCAGTCGGCCGGAATCGAAGAGCAGGGTAAGGCAAAACGATTTATTCGCATCAAGAAGCCGGTGATCGTGGAAGATGGCGATAAAATTGCCCGGTTTGAGCCCTACGAGGGTTTTGTTGTACGCTTCACTATTGATTTCGATCACCCGGTGTTTCGCGACCGGTCGCAGACGGCCGAGCTGGATTTCTCCACCACGGCCTTCGTGAAAGAGATCAGCCGGGCCCGGACCTTCGGCTTTATGCGCGATTTCGAGTACCTGAGAGCCAATAATTTGGCACTGGGTGCCAGTGTGAATAACGCAATCGCCGTTGACGATTACAAAATTCTGAACGAAGATGGGCTTCGATACGAAGACGAGTTCGTCAAGCACAAAGTGCTGGACGCCGTTGGCGACCTGTATTTGCTGGGCCACAGCCTGATTGGCCGCTTTGTCGGTTACAAATCAGGCCATGGCCTGAATAACTTGCTGCTGCGGGCCTTGCTCAAGCAGGAAGATGCCTGGGAGTTCGTGACTTTCGAAAATGAAGAGGCCGCTTCCGTGCCCATCGCTTATGCTCCGGTGCTTGCAACAAGCTAAGAGTTCATGTTTTTCGTGCAGCTTGTTCAGGATAGGTAATTGCGCAGTATGAACGTCATCTTTGTCAGCCGTCGACATAGTCGGTCCAGAACCTTATCGCTGCCACTTATTGTGGCTTTTTTAGCATTTGTTGCCGCCAGCCTGGTGGGCAGTGGCGCCTATGTGGTGCATCTCTGGTACCAGGGCGACACTCCCCTCGTTATGGATTCGCGCGCCGTGCAAGCCTGGCATGACCGCCTGGCGTTCCAGGCGGAAGAGCTCGAGCGAACGCGTCGCTATACTGAAGACCAGATCCGCGCTCTTACCGTTAAGCTTGCTCAGCAACAATCCCGCCTGACCCGGCTTGATGCGCTCGGCGAACGTCTGGTTGGCGTCGCCAAGCTTGAAGATGGCGAGTTTGATTTCAGTATCGATCCGGCCGTTGGTGGGCCGGAAGGTGATATCGGCGATGCCTACACCCCTCCCGATTTTGTGAATGCCCTGAATGAACTCTCCAGCCTGATCGACAACCGCGAACAGCAATTATCCGTCCTGGATTCGCTGCTGGGTGACCGCAAAATCCAGTCATCCACCTTTGTTGCCGGTCGGCCGATTGAGCGTGGCTGGATGAGCTCACGCTACGGCTACCGGAATGATCCGTTCAATGGCAACGTCGCCTGGCACGACGGGGTCGATTTTGCCGGTAAAGACGGGTCCAATGTCATCGCCGTCGCGGCTGGGGTGGTCACCTGGGCGAGCGATCGTTACGGCTATGGCAATTTGGTCGAGGTAAACCATGGCAACGGCTATGTGACCCGCTACGCGCATGCCCGGGAAATTCTGGTCAACGTCGGAGATGTCATCAGCAAGGGCGACATTGTTGCGCTGATGGGCAGTACTGGCCGTTCAACCGGGCCTCATGTGCATTTTGAAGTGCTGCATCGCGACAAGTCAGTCGACCCGGCCAAATTCATCGATCGCGTAGCCCGGTTTTAATTTTAGTGACTTAAATTGCAACCAATTGAGTGCCAGGTACCGGGTGTGCGCCTCCGGGGAAGTCCGCAGCATGGGCGCTGCGGTCTAGGCCCCAGGGATGGTTCACGCCGGCCCCGGAGAGGTACACCCGCTACCTGGCACGGATTCCCGCCATTTTTTACAATTTCAAAGACAAGAGCACTTGCAGTTAGTATAGTTGACCTCCACTAAGTCTTTGAATCGAATCTAAAAAACGACACTCTCCTATGTTCACGACACTAATAAAGAAGGTGGTCGGCTCCAAGAACGACCGCGAAGTTAAGCGATTGGCCCGCCTGGTACAGCGAATAAATGTCCTGGAACCCGATATGGAACGCCTGTCTGACGACGATATTAAAGGTCAGACGGTGGTGTTTCGTGAGCGCCTGGAAAAGGGTGAATCGCTCGATAGTCTAATACCCGAAGCCTTCGCGCTGGTGCGAGAAGCCAGCCGCCGCGTATTGGGCTTGCGCCATTTCGATGTGCAGATGATCGGCGGTATGGTGCTGAATTCCGGCAAGATCGCCGAAATGAAGACCGGTGAGGGTAAAACCCTGGTCGCAACGCTTGCCGCCTACCTGAATGCCCTGCCTGCCAAAGGGGTTCACATCATTACCGTGAACGACTACCTGGCCCGGCGCGACGCCGAGTGGATGCGACCCTTGTATGAAACACTGGGGCTGACCGTTGGCATCGTGGTCTCGCAACAGGATCCGAACGAAAAGCGGGCTGCTTACCAGGCCGACATCACCTACGGCACCAACAACGAGTTCGGTTTCGACTACCTGCGCGACAACATGGCGTTCAGCCTCAAGGATAAATTTCAGCGTGGCCAGGCCTTCGGCATTGTCGACGAAGTGGATTCCATTCTCATCGACGAAGCCCGGACTCCGCTGATTATCTCCGGTGCCGCCGAGGATTCCAGCGAACGTTATATCCAGATTAACAAGCTGATTCCATCGTTGAAGCCAGCCAAAGAAGCGACGGAAGGTGAAGAAGCCGTAGACGGCGATTTTCTGGTCGACGAGAAAAACCGCTCCATTGAACTGACCGAACAGGGCCACGACCGGGTAGAAAATCTTCTGCATGAAGCCGGTCTTTTGCCCGAGGGTGAGTCCCTCTATGCACCGCATAACCTGTTATTGTTTCATCATGTGACGGCGGGTCTGAAAGCGCACTATATGTTCCAGCGCAACGTCGACTACATTCTTCAGAACGACCAGGTGGTCATTGTCGACGAACATACTGGCCGCACCATGCCCGGGCGTCGCTGGAGCGATGGTTTGCATCAGGCCGTTGAAGCCAAAGAAGGGCTTGCGGTTCAAAAAGAAAACCAGACCCTGGCCTCGACCACCTTCCAGAACTACTTCCGGCTGTATGAAAAATTGTCTGGCATGACCGGCACGGCCGATACCGAGGCGTTCGAGCTCAACCAGATTTACGGTCTGGATGTGGTGGTTATCCCGACCAACAAACCCATTTCCCGTACCGACTTTAATGATTTGATCTTCCTGACCGAGCCCGAAAAGTTCAGTGCGGTGATTGAAGACATTATTGTCGAACGCGACAAGAAACGTCCGGTGCTGGTGGGTACTGCCTCGGTCGAGGCGTCGGAACGCATTTCCGAAGCACTGACCAAGGCTAAAGTGCCGCATAATATTCTCAACGCCAAGCAGCATGACCGCGAAGCCCAGGTGATTGCCCAGGCTGGTCAGCCTGGTGCTGTAACCATTGCCACCAATATGGCAGGCCGGGGTACCGACATTAAGCTCGGCGGTAACTGGGAAACCGAAGTTCTGGACCTCGACAGCGCCGACTCGGAAGTTTTGGCCAGGGCCGAAGCCGACTGGAAAGAACGCCACCAGACGGTGATTGACGCCGGTGGTTTGCACATTATCGGTACCGAGCGTCACGAAAGCCGCCGCATCGATAACCAGCTGCGTGGCCGTGCCGGTCGTCAGGGGGACCCGGGCTCATCCCGCTTCTTCCTGTCGATGGAAGACAGCCTGATGCGTATTTTCATGCCCGAGCGTATGAAAGGCATCATGCAATCGCTGGGTATGAAAGACGGCGAAGCCATTGAAGCGAAGATGGTCAGTAACGCCATTGAGAAGGCGCAACGCAAGGTAGAGAACCGCAACTTCGACATCCGCAAACAATTGCTGGAATACGACGATGTGGCCAATTCCCAGCGTCAGGTGGTGTACCAGCAACGCGACGATCTGATGGCAGCCGATAGCATCGAAGATGTGATCGACAATGTCCGCAGCGACATCGTCAATGCTGAGATCAGTGAGTATATCCCGCCGCAAAGCTTGCCGGAGCAGTGGGATATTCCGGGTCTTGAAACCGCGGTTGAGAAAGAATTTGGCGTGAAGTTGCCGATTCAGGAATGGCTTGATGCAGACGACCATCTGCATGAAGACAAGCTGCGTGAACGCATCCTGGAAGCCGCAGTCGCGCACTATAAAGAAAAAGAATCGGTCGCTGGCCCCCAGGCGCTACGCCAGTTTGAAAAGCAGGTAATGCTGCAAGTGCTCGACCAGCACTGGAAAGAACACCTGTACAACATGGATCACCTGCGTCAGGGAATTCATTTGCGCGGCTACGCGCAAAAGAACCCGAAGCAGGAATACAAGCGCGAGTCGTTTGAATTGTTCCAGGCCATGCTCGAGCAGGTTAAAGCCGACACTATCCGCATTTTGTCTCACGTGCAGGTGCGCACCCCGGATGAAGCCGCCGAAGAAGAGCGCAAGCGCCGCGAAGCGGCCATGGCCCGAATGAACTTTGAGCACAGCCAGGCAACGCCGCTGGAAGATGCCGCCAGGGCGGAAGCCGGCGCGGGTTCGGAATCGCCAGCGCCCCAGGCCGCTCCCGTACGCCAGGGCCCTAAGGTTGGGCGCAACGAACCGTGCCCCTGTGGTTCCGGCAAAAAATACAAACAGTGTCATGGTAAATTGAACTGAGGGTGCAGGGATGGCCGTGGGAAAACCCAATACAGACCCGTTGATTCCGATCGACGGCGTTTCCATTGGTGTGGGCTGCGCCGGCATCAAAAAGCCAAATCGTCAGGATCTGGTCGTGTTCCAATTGGCCCCGGGCAGTTCCGTGGCCGGGGTGTTCACCACCAATGCTTTTTGCGCGGCACCGGTTATTGTAGCCCGGGAGCACCTGAAACAGGGTGATATTCGCTGTTTGGTGATTAACACCGGCAACGCCAACGCCGGTACCGGCCAGCAAGGGCTGGACGATGCCCATGAAACCTGTGCTCGTCTCGCGGCCCTGAAGCGCATAGAACCCGAACAGGTATTGCCGTTTTCAACGGGCGTTATTGGTGAATACTTGCCGATGCAAACCATCGCCCAGGCGTTGCCCAACGTCGTTGCAGCGATGAGCCCGAACCACTGGGCCGATGCCGCCAAGGGCATTCTGACGACCGACACTCGCCCCAAAGGCTGCTCGCGTCAGTTTGAATACCATGACGAAACCATTACCGTCACCGGCATTGCCAAAGGTTCGGGCATGATCAAGCCTAACATGGCCACCATGCTGGGTTTTGTAGCAACCAACGCCAACGTTGACACCGCTGTGCTTCAGCAACTGGTCACCGCCGCCAACGATCGCAGCTTCAACCGCATTACCGTCGATGGCGACACCTCGACCAACGATGCCTGCATGCTGATTGCCACCGGCCAGACAGACGCCCCGGCCGTTACTTCCACCGACAGCGATCTCTACCGTCACCTGCTCAAAACCGTATCGGAAGTGATGCTGGAGCTGGCGCAGGCCATTGTGCGGGATGGAGAAGGGGCGACCAAATTTGTCGAGATTGCCGTCGAAGGCGCCAATACGACGGACGAAGCGCTGAGCGTTGCCTATACCATTGGCCATAGCCCGCTGGTAAAAACGGCGCTGACCGCCTCAGATGCCAACTGGGGCCGCATTCTGGCTGCGGTTGGCCGTAGCGGTGTACCGGAACTCGACGTCGACCAGGTCGATATCTGGCTCGATGACGTTCAAATTGTTAGCAAGGGCGAACGCGCACCGGGCTATACCGAAGCCGCGGGCAGCGCTGTGGTTGCACAGGAAGAGATTACCATTCGGGTGCATCTGAACCGGGGTGAAATAGCCGACCGAATCTGGACCACCGATCTGTCTCACGAATACGTCAGCATCAATGCGGACTATCGTAGCTAAGGATAAGGAGTTGGTTTAACCGTGTCTGCTGCTGACCGAAAAACTGTTCACGTTGCCGTAGGCATGGTTGTGCGCGATGGCCAGATATTGATCGCCAAGCGCCAGGATCATCAACACCAGGGCGGACTCTGGGAATTTCCCGGTGGCAAGGTCGAGCCAGGCGAAACAACGCCACAGGCACTGGTTCGCGAGTTCCAGGAAGAAGTAGGCCTGGAACTCGCGCCCGGGCATATGACTCCCCTGATGCAATTGCCCTTCGATTACGGTGACAAAACCGTCCTGCTGGATACCTGGGTGTGCGAACACAGCCAGGGCGTTGCCAGGGGTTGTGAAGGGCAGATTGTTCAATGGGTAGCTATCGAAGAACTCGATGGGTACTCCTTTCCGGAAGCCAATGCGGAATTGATCGCAAAGTTCCGGAGAACAGTGAAGCCACAGTAGTAACGGCTACGCCGCCCCCCTCTCTCTAGCTCTCTCCCCCCGGTGGTGGAGAGAGGGCTGGGGAGAGGGTTCACTTCTGGTTTCTTTCCTCTAGTGACGAAAAAGGACATTCAGTCTATTTCCCCGATTGGGTCACTCATTGCTCCAGCGCGGAACTTGTCCGAGCAGGAGGCCGTACTAACGCTGACCCCAACCTATAGGTCCGGAATCTCATGACAACCCGTGTCGCGCCCTGTTCGCCACAACGTCGCCCCTGGGTATTGGCGGCAACGATCCTGGCGTCGGCCATGGCCTTTATCGATGGCTCGGTGGTTACCATCGCCCTACCGGTTATCCGCACCGACCTGGATGCCTCTCTGACCGAGATGCTCTGGGTGCTGAACGCCTATACATTATTTCTGGGGGCTCTGCTGATGGTCGGTGGCGGTGCTGGTGATCGCCTCGGCCGGCGCCGTGTCTTCCTGGCCGGTATTGCCCTGTTCGCTCTGGCTTCGCTGGTCTGTGCCCTGGCACCCAACCCGACTGTGCTGATCGCTGGCCGGGCTCTCAAGGGCATCGGCGCCGCTCTGCTGGTCCCGCAGAGCCTGGCGATTATCTCTGCCTGTTACCCGTCTGGCGAACGCGGCCATGCCATCGGCCTCTGGGCCGGTGCCTCGGCTCTGACCACCGCACTAGGCCCGGCCGTTGGCGGCATACTGATGGATCTGTTCAACTGGCGCGCGGCGTTCTGGATTAACCTGCCGCTGGCTGCGCTTGTCCTGTTACTGACCCTGGCTTTCATGCCGGAAACCCGCGACCACTCAGTCAGCGGCCGACCCGATTGGGGAGGTACGCTGATTGCCTTTCTCGCCTGCGGGTCACTGACGCTGGGGCTGACCTGGTTGACCGAAGCCGAGGGCCGTTTGACGCTGTCCCTGGTGTTGGTTGGCCTGGGGCTGGCAGGTCTGCTGGCATTCTTCCGCTTTGAAGCTAATGTGAAACATCCGATTGCACCGACTGCGCTGTTTCGCAGTCGCGCCTTCACAGGTACCAATCTGATGACCCTGCTGCTCTACGGTGCCCTGTCAGGCACCATGTTCCTGGTGCCCATTGACTTGATCGAATACCGTGGGCTGACGCCGACCCAGGTGGGCCTGGCGATGATGCCGTTTGGTCTGATCATTGGGCTGTTGTCCAGTAAAGCTGGCAAGTTGGGAGATCGTCTGGGCCCCCGCCCGATGCTGCTGGTCGGGCCGACGGTGGTGGCAGCGGGCGTCGCGGGTCTGGCGTTGCAGCTTGACAACTTCTGGCTGGGCGTTGAACTGCCGTTGTGCATTATGGCCCTGGGCATGGCGATCGTGGTGTCGCCGCTGACGACGACGGTGATGAATTCGGTGTCCGATGCCCGCGCCGGTACCGCTTCTGGCATCAATAACACGGCCAGTCGATTGGCGGGGCTGTTTGCCATTGCAGGTGCGGGCGCCTGTGCGGCTCGTCTCTTCCAAACTGTTAACCAGTCCGGACAGGGGCAGTTCGGGCTTTTTCCCGATTCTGATGCCAGCAGCTACGAGGCCATCGTTAGCGCCTATCAACTGGCCTACGGCGGCAGCCTGGCAATGCTCGCGGCCGGCAGCCTGGGTGCAGCACTAATAGCCGCCTGGCTGATCCCCATAAAACCAGGTACTAAACCCGAGAAATGAATAATAGGGGGCGCTTAACCTGTCCCTAAATCCCCACGTCTTTTAATGTTTAGCGTCTTTTTTGTGTTGCGTCCTTACATGTCCCGCGTCTTCCAATGTACTGCGTCATTCAATGTCCTACGTCATTCAATGTTTCGCGTCATCGGATGTCCAGCGTTCCATATCTTCACTCATCATCTCATCATAAGCTGGCTTTCCAGCGATTTTATGCCCCTCACTGGCCCATTCACCCAGATCAATCAGCTTGCAACGCTCCGAACAAAACGGCCGCCAGGTATTGTCTTTGGAATAGGTGATGGGCTTCTTGCACGTTGGACAGGGCACCTTGGGTGGCGCTTTGGCTGACATGCCGGACTTCCTCTTGATTCGGATTATTAGGGGCTTTTTGCCACAAAGTGGCGGTGCAATGCAAGAATAGCGCTTTCCAACTGCTCCAGCGTGCCGGTATTTTCGATGCAATGCGTTGCTCTGGCCTGTTTGTCGGCGCGGCTCATCTGACTGTCGATGATGCGCTGCACCTGGGCTTCATCGACTGAATCGCGTTGCGTCACTCGCTGGCGCTGGACTGACTCTGGAACATCAATCAACACGGTCTCATCACACAGAGCATCCAGATTGTTCTCGAACAGTAACGGCGCGACCAACACAGAGTAGGGTGGTGGTTGCTGCTGCAGTTGAGTCAGCATTTGCTCGCGAATCAGCGGGTGCAGCAGGGCTTCCAGCCAGGTTTTATCGGCCACCGAGGTGAATATTCGCTCACGCAGAAAGCCCCGGTTTAACTGGCCTTCTGAGGTGAGAATGGTCGTGCCAAAGCGTTCAGCGATGGCGTTCAGGGCTGGTGTCCCTTTGGCGACGACGTCACGAGCGACGACATCGGCATCGACACAGCCAACACCGAGTGACTCAAACACCCCGCTGGCGGCTGATTTACCGGAACCAATACCGCCGGTTAACCCGACAATCATGCAAAACTACCCAGATACCAGGCGGTGATGGCGCTGCCCCAGAATATATACACCAGTGCTGCGCCGCATAGATAGGGACCAAACGGAATGGGTATCTGGCGGTCTCGCCCCAGAATGGCGATCATCGCAATACCGACTATCGCCCCCACCAGAGAAGACAGCAGAATAATCAGCGGCAACGCCGCCCAGCCAAACCAGGCGCCAAAGGCGGCAAACAGCTTGAAGTCGCCATAGCCCATGCCTTCCTTGCCGGTCAGTAGCCTGAACGCCCAATAAATACTCCACAGCGAGAGGTAGCCGGCAACAGCGCCGATCACCGCCTGCTCCAGACTGGTGAATACGCCCCCGAGGTTGAGCAGCAGCCCGAGCCACACTAACGGCAGGGTGATGCTGTCTGGCAGCAGTTGATGGTCGACATCGATCATCGTCAGCGCGATCAGGCTCCAGAAAAAGACCAGCAGCGTCGCCGTTTGCAGCGTCGCTCCGAACTGCCAGGCAATGGCCAGCGTCAACAGCCCTGTGATCAGTTCAACAAGGGGGTAGCGTGGCGAGATGCGGTTCTTGCACTGGGCGCATTTGCCACCCAGCGCCAGGTAGCTGATGACCGGGATGTTTTCCCAGGCCCGGATCTTGTGGCCGCAGTGCGGGCAGGTGGAATCCGGGGTGATGAGGTTGAACGTATCCCGTTCGGCCACGGCCTGGCCGCTCATGGCGTCAGCCTCACGGGCCCAGGCGTGTTGCATCATCACCGGTAGTCGGTAGATCACCACGTTCAGGAAACTGCCAACCAGCAGGCCAGCCACAAAAACGGTCGCCAGCAGGGCGAGCGCGTTGCTTTGGAGGAGGTTAACTATTGCCATCTAAACAACGGCCCCCATTTGGAAAATGGGCAGATACATCGCTACCACCAGCCCGCCAACGACGACGCCGAGGAAAGCCATGATCATGGGCTCCATCATGGAAGTCAGGCCGTCGACCAGGGTGTCGACTTCTTCCTCGTATATCGTGGCCGCCTTGGACAGCATGTCATCCAGGGCGCCGGACTGTTCGCCAATGGAGACCATCTGGATCAGCATGGGCGGGAAAATATTCTGCGATTTCATCGACACGGCCAGTTCAGTACCGGTTTCAACGTCGTGACGCACGTTCAGGATCGCGGTTTGGTAGACAATGTTGCCCGACGCTCCGGCAGCCGAATCCAGCGCATTAACCAGGGGCACGCCGGCGGCAAAGGTCGTCGATAAGGTTCGGGCATAGCGGGCCATGGCGGCCTGATAAAGGATCGGGCCAAAGACGGGTAACTTCACAGACAGCCGCTGACAGCCGTTCTTGAACTTTCTGGATCGTTGCAGGGCCTGGTTAAAACAAACGCCGAACCCAACCATAATAACGCCGCCGAGGAAACCATTGGCCTGCACCCACTCCGACATGTTCATAACCACCTGTGTTGGTACAGGAAGGTCGGCGCCGAAGTTCTTGAACATCTGGGCAAAGGTCGGGACTACCTTAACCAGCAGGATAATGGTGACGATAAAGGCGATGACGAGGACAGTAATGGGGTATTTCAGGGCGCTTTTGACCTTTTTCCTCAGGCTTTCCGCTTTTTCCTTATAAATGGCGACCCGGTCCAGCATGGTCTCGAGTGCACCTGCCTGCTCGCCCGATTCAATCAGTGCACAGTAGAGGTCATCGAAATACTTCGGGTGCTCGCGCAGGGCCCCGCCAAAGGTCCCGCCACCGGCAATGCTATTTTTCACCTGCATCACCAGGTCAGTCATCGTCTTGTTTTGCAAACCTTCGGCAACGATATCAAAAGCCCGCATCAGTGGGACACCCGCTTTCATCATGGTGGCCATCTGGCGGGTGAACAGGGCGATGTCGTCGGATTTGACTTTAGGATTGAACAGCTGAATGCTGGCTCTTTTTTTAACCAGCTTTTTTATCTGAACAAGGCCTTTGCGCCGCAGTTCCGCCTTAATATGAGCCGGGTTGCTGCCTGAAATTTCGCCTTTTTGAACCTTGCCGTTCCGATCACGACCTTCATAGGTAAACAGGCTGACCTTTTGAGCTTTTGTGGCCATGAATTAGAATCCTCAATCTGTGGTTACGCGGTTGACTTCCTCGAGGCTGGTAACGCCGCTGGCCACTTTGACCAGCCCGGATTTGCGCAAACTGTTAAAGCCTTCTTGTTCGAAAGCCTTGCCCAACTGTAACGAATTACCCTCTTCCATGATAATGCGGGAGATCGCAGGCGTGATGCGAACCACTTCGTAAATACCCACTCGCCCTTTATAGCCTTTGGTGCAGTTGCTGCAGCCGACCGGTTTGTACAGGGTAGCATCCTTCAGGATGTCGTCGGTAAAGCCTTCTTTCTCGAGCACTTCCGCTGGCAGGTCTGCGGGTTGTTTGCAGCTGTTGCACAGTCGGCGGGCGAGTCGCTGGGCAATGATCAGGTTGATGGTGGTGGCCAGGTTGAATGACGGTACGCCCATGTTCAGCATGCGCGTCAGGGTCTCCGCCGCGCTGTTGGTGTGCAGCGTTGAGAGTACCATGTGACCGGTTTGGGCCGCTTTAATGGCAATGGCGGCGGTTTCCAGGTCGCGTATCTCCCCCACCATGATGATGTCCGGATCCTGACGCAGGAAAGACCGTAACGCTGTGGTAAAATCGAGGCCCACTTTATTGTTGACGTTGACCTGGTTAATGCCATCGAGGTTGATCTCTACCGGGTCTTCAGCCGTGGAGATATTGGTGCCCTCCTGGTTAAGAATGTTGAGGCCGGTATAGAGAGAGACGGTCTTGCCCGAGCCGGTTGGGCCGGTGACCAGAATCATTCCCTGGGGTTTGGACAGCGCGGTCATGTAGAGATCTTTTTGGTCTTCCTCATAACCCAGTGCATCAATGCCCATTTTTGCAGAGGCGGGGTCCAGAATACGCAGCACGATTTTCTCGCCAAACAGGGTGGGCAGCGAGTTGACGCGAAAGTCGATGGCCTTGCTTTTGGAGACCTTCAGTTTTATCCGCCCATCCTGGGGGATTCGACGTTCAGAGATATCGAGGTTGGACATGATCTTTAACCGCGCGGAAAGCTTGGGCGCAAGCCCCAGTGGCGGGTTGGCCATATTCTGCAGAACACCGTCGATCCTGAAGCGTACCCGATAGCTCTTCTCATAAGGTTCGAAGTGCAAGTCGGAAGCCCCCTTCTTGATGGCCGACAGCAGCATTTGGTTGATGAAACGCACCACCGGCGCGTCGTCCACGCCGTCTGACGCATCGGTGTCTTCATCGTTTTTCTGGGTGTCGACGACATCGAGATCGTCGAGGCCCTGGTCGTCTCCCAGGTCGTCAAAGGCATCTGCGGAGTCGTCGAACAGCTTTTCGAGCGCCTGGGTGAGCTTGTCTTCCTCCACCAGCACCGCTTCGACGCTGAGACCGGTATGGAATTTTACTTCGTCGACGGCCGTCAGGTTGGTGGGGTCCGACACCCCGATAAACAGCCGGGTACCCCGCTTGACCAGAGGGATGATGCGGTGCGCTTGCAGCAGGTTGGCGGTGACCAGATCTTTCGGGGCGAGATTAAGATCGTAGGCGTTCAGGTCGAAAATGGGCGTACCGAACTCCTCGGACGCAAGCTCCGCTATTTTGCGAGCAGACACCAGGCCGTTCTCGACCAGGTAGGCCACCATGTTTTTTTGCCCTCTGCTGGCCTCCTGAGTTGCGGTTATTGCCTCCTCTTCGCCCACCAGTTCTTCTCTGACCAGTCGCTTGGCCAATCCGCCCAGGGAAACTGCCATAGGAAAGTACCCGGTATTCATCATGAAGGGCCCCTAGCTTAGACAATATGGCCGGAGAGTTGAATGGCCGGGCGGTTAAATGAGTGAATCATTTACCCGGGGTGACAAAAAGCGTCACTTCGTGCTGACTTTCCGTGGCCTGGCTGTGACGCCGGTCACTTCGCAGGGGTGACCGGGGGGTTGAGGGCGCCCGGGGGAAAGAGCGGGCGCGCTAACGGGAGTGTTAACGGGCCTATTAACGGGCTAGTCAAAGGAGTTTCCGGGCCAGATCCTGTTTTGGCACGCCCTGTGCTTAGGATAAAAGGCAGGCGGACTCATCCAGCAAAATAATGAGTTCACAACAAAGATAAAGTCACAACACAGTATGTGACGTTCGAGGAGCTCCAAACATGAAGAAGCAACAGGGTTTTACATTGATTGAATTGATGATCGTGGTCGCGATCATCGGCATTCTGGCGGCCATCGCCATTCCCCAGTACCAGGACTATATCGCGAGTACTCAAACCACTCGGGCCTATGGTGAGATTTCAGCCCTGAGAACGGAAGTGGAAGAGAACCTTTTGAGTGGTAATACCGATTTTACTGGCGACAGTTTGGGCTATGTTGGCTCTAATATGGTTAATCCTGACTATGTAGGGACGTACGATGCCAGTACGTTTGGTCTGGATGCAGGGTATAACTCAACCAGTCAGGAAACCATACTGGCCGTCGAAATGGGTGGTGAGGCTGCCTCGGTTGTACAGGGGGGTGTTATTACTCTAACCCGCAGCAGTGCAGGTGCCTGGTCATGTGCCTGGAGTCTTGGCAGTTATAACCCGAAAGGCTGTTAATTTTCAGTCATTATGAAATGCAATAAGCCCCTTGTCAGGGGCTTTTTTTTTGACAGATTCCTGGAATCTATTTTGTCCATTTATGCAATAGCCGCAGAATATGTTGATCTTGGATGATGGTCCGTGTGTGACGCTCGTACGGGTGTGATTCGGTGGTAACCGGCTGAACCTGTTATAAGGTAACCCTTTTCGGTATTTGAGGGCGGGAATACAAGTGAAGAAATTATGGTATAGGTTGGGGTTGGACAATGCTGGTGGCCGTTTGGCATTAGCACTGGTGCTGGTCTTTTTATTGGCGATGCACATACCCACCCCCAATATGGATGGCACCGGCCTGGTTATGGCGTTCAATGTTATTTCTCTGGCCATTCTGGTGCCTTGTCTGTGCTGGGCCTATGTCTCGGTGTTTGGCCAGGCCAGTCTGGCCATCGACCGTGCCGTGCTGCTGATTATTGGTCTGGCGGTGGTATTGACGGTGCCCATGGCGTTCGCTACGGATTTTGATGACATCACGCAGCGCATCGTCGGCTTGTGGTTGGGGGTCGCCTTGCTGGTGATCCTGTACCAGCAACACACCCTCGGCAAGGAGCAGGTGGTGGCGCTGGTGGTGGCCAGCACCCTGCTCGAGGCCTTGCTCGGCTGGTTTCAGGTGCTGTATTTTTATGAGCATGGCTTTCTGGCCTATAAGGACAGCAGCCGCCCCAGCGGGGTCTTTCAGCAGGTCAATGTGCTGGCCTCTTACGTCGCGACCGGCATCGCCGCCTCGGCCTGGCTGGCCTGTTACAGCTCTGGCCGGTTTTTCCGGGGGCTGTCGTACCTGATGGCGGTTGTCGGCCCGGGCATCCTGTTCATGATCTTGTCTCGCGCTGCCTTTGTCGGCCTGGCGGTTTCGGTGGTGTTCATCGGCGTTTTTTATTGGCGGGCCGAGGCCAGGAACCTGCTGTCCCGCTGGTGGCTCGCGCTGCTGTCTGGCGTGTCGGTTGGCATTATGATGCTGTGGTACCGCAACGCGACCGGCGCCTCGCCGCGCGATATCGAACAGGTTCTGACCCCGGGCAAGCGTCTTTACGACTATGGCCACAGCCTGTGGATGATATGGCAGAAACCCTGGGGCGGGTGGGGCTACGGTAATTTTGACTCGGCGTTTCTGTATTCGTGGGCGCAACGCAGTGCCGCTGGCGAGTTGCCAGGGTCGGTGTCCCGGCGCCTGCACCATCCGCATAATGAGCTGCTGTTGTGGGGCGTGGAAGGTGGCCTGCCGCTGATGTTGCTGATCGTTCTGGTGATGACGCTGCTGATTGTCTGGATCTTCCGGTCGCAACAGCAGAGCGCCTGGCTCAGCCTGGCGTTGCTCGCGCCGCTGGCCGTGCACGCCATGCTCGAGTACCCGTTTTATGCCTCGATCGTGCATTGGTTTGCCTTTATTCTGTTGCTCTGGGTGGCGCTCGATGGCGCGTCCGCGAAGCGCAGGGTGCGCATTCCGGTAAAGGATGCCTGGCGCCTGCTGGCCGCGCTGCTGGTGCCCGTCAGTCTGGTGTTTTTTGTGACCGCCTATCAGTCTTCGAACGTTCTGGAGCGGATCTACAATGACCCCGAAGCCGCTAAGCGCAACCAGGAACTGTCGAACATTACCAACCCCTTCGTGCTTGGCGATTACCGCAACCTGGCACTGACCACCTTTTATCTCGACTACGCCATGGCCCTGGGCGTCGAATCGGTGGCCCGGGCGGCCCTGTCCGACGCGCAACACCTGGTTCGGCAAGATCCGAACCAGGTGTTGCTGGTCAACATAATAGCGGCGCATGTCACCCTGGGGAACACGGCCGAGGCCGAGGAGTTTTACCTCCTGGGTGCCTCGGCTTACGATGGCATCGCGCCGTTCGACCAGCCCCGGGAACTGTCCGAGTTCCGGTATGCCGGGTCGCGGTTCCGGTTAACCGCAAGCCCGGCGAGTTCGGCTTTCCGGATGGTGCCCTAGGAGCCTGTACGCAAAGACAGTGACGGTGCGCTTCGCATTTGCCGGGAGCCAATGCTAACCTGACCGCCCACACAACGACGGAGAGCCTACATGACTTTTCTTGCCGCCCTTCTGGCCTGGCTGGTGTCACTGAGCCTGACCGGAAGCCGGATGCCGGGCCGGGGCCAGGTGCCTGCGCTGATCAGCCGGGTGGTTGCGCGCCTGGGTGGCAGTACCTGGGTGTACTGCCTGGTGCTGGCCCTGCCGGTGGTTGTGCTGGCGGCTATTCTGCACGGGCTCGACCACTGGCTGGTGACGTTTCTGGTCGGCCTGGGCAGCCTGGTGCTGGTGTTTGGCCCGGGCGACCAGGCCGACCAGCTCAAGCCTTATCGCCAGTACCAGCAAGACGATGATGCCGACCGGGCTTATGAGCTGGCGGTTGATACCTTTGACCTGCCGGCAGGGCTCTACGAAGGTGGTGCCGCCCAAATGGACGAGGCGTTAAAGCTGAGCCTGGCGTACCAGTTGCTGGAGCGTTTCTTCGTTGCCCTGTTCTGGTTTGTCGCCTTTGGTGCGCCCGGGGTACTGCTGGTGGTGTTGGTGCGACATGCCCGGTCAGTGCTGTTGCAGCTGCCTGCAGAATCCAGCGCTGCTGCTTCGCTGGCTGTTCAGGTGCACCATGCCATTAACTGGATTCCGGCCCGGCTGCTGACGCTATCGCTGGCGCTGGTGGGCGATTTTTCCCAGAGTTTTGCCATCTGGCTGCGGCGTATCCGGGATTTTGAGCTGGCTGACCGGGCGTTGCTGGAAACCTCATTAAAGGTCTCTCTCCCCGAAAACCAGGACGCCCAGCGGCCAGAAGATGTACTGGCGCTGATTAAGCGCGCTCAGGTTTTGTGGATGGTGGTGATCGCTCTGGCGACAATTTTCGGGTAACCCTGCCCGCCATTCATACCCCTTTATTGCCATTTATTATCGCCGCCATAGCGCGGCCGGGGTTGATTTGGCGGGTGAAACCACCATCCTTAGCGCAGTTTGAATGTATCGCATCAACCCTTCGTTTTTAGTGGATATACAGTCTATGAGCACTCAGCATCACGAATTGATCATTCTGGGCTCTGGCCCGGCAGGATACACAGCGGCCGTTTATGCGGCACGGGCCAATCTGAAACCGGTGCTGATCACCGGTATGCAGATGGGGGGTCAGCTGACCACCACCACAGAAGTTGAAAACTGGCCAGGTGGCCATGCGGAGTTGCAAGGGCCGCAGTTGATGGAAGAAATGAAGGCTCATGCCGAGCGGTTCAATACTGAGATCATTTTCGACCATATTCACACCACCGATCTGGCCAAACCGCCGTTTACGCTGGTGGGTGATCAGGGTACTTACACCTGCGATGCGCTGATCATCAGCACCGGTGCCAGTGCCCGTTACCTGGGTCTGACTAGCGAAGATGCGTTTAAGGGTAAAGGGGTCTCCGCCTGTGCGACCTGCGATGGCTTCTTCTACCGCAATAAAGAAGTCAGTGTGATCGGGGGTGGTAACACGGCGGTTGAAGAGGCGTTGTATCTGTCGAACATCGCCAGCAAGGTGCATGTGATCCACCGTCGCGACAGCTTCCGTTCCGAGAAGATTCTGGCCGACCGCCTGATGGATAAAGTGCAGGAAGGCAAGGTCGTACTGCACTGGAACCGTACGCTGGATGAGGTGTTGGGCGACGAGATGGGCGTAACCGGTATTCGCATCAGGAATACGCAAAATGAAGAAACCGAAGAACTGAAGCTGGATGGCGTGTTCGTGGCAATTGGCCACACGCCGAATACCCAGATCTTTGAAGGTCAGCTGGATATGGCGGGCGGTTACATCAAGGTCAAATCAGGTCTGGAAGGCAATGCGATGGCTACCAGTGTGCCGGGTGTGTTTGCCTCCGGTGACGTGATGGACCATGTGTACCGGCAAGCGATAACCTCAGCCGGTACTGGCTGTATGGCGGCGCTGGATGCGGAAAAGTATCTGGATAATCTGAAGCACGCTGGCTGAGACAGGTGTTGCCGGGTTTGCGCTTTCGCGCAAACCCGTTAATAACCCGCTTTACTTGGGCAGGTTAACGTTCACTTCCAGAATTGAATAATTCCCTTCTTCATTAATATCGACCTGAAGCTGTTCCGGGCCGATGTCGACGTATTTTCGAATCACATCCATGATGTCGCGCTGCAGCGCGGGCAGGTAATCCGGTGCGTTGCGCTGGTGGCGTTCGTGAGCGACGATAACCTTAAGCCGCTCTTTGGCGATATGGGCGGATTTGGGCGTAGTGCTGTTGTCCCTGAACAGGTCAAAAATCGACATCTCAGCCTCCAAATACGCGTTGCAGAAAGCCTCTGCGCTGGGCTTCGAGAAAACGGTGCGGTTTGTCTTCGCCCAGAAACCGGTCGACCGTATCCAGATAGGCCTGGCCGGCATCGCTTTTCTCGTCCAGTACCACGGGCATGCCTTTGTTGGAGGCATTCAGCACCGCCTGGCTTTCCGGAATGATGCCAAGCAGCGGAATGGCCAGTATTTCTTCGATATCCGGTATATCGAGCATGTCGCCCCGGGCGACACGCTGGGGGTCGAAGCGGGTGATCAGCAGGTGCTCACGGACGGGTGGCTGGTTGGTTTCAGCCCGGTAGCTTTTGCTTTGCAGTATGCCCAGAATTCGGTCTGAATCCCGAACCGAGGAGACTTCCGGGTTGGTGACGACGATGGCTTCATCGGCATAATACAGCGCCATCTGGGCGCCCTGTTCGATACCGGCGGGTGAATCGCAGACAATGTAGTCGAACTTTTCGGCCAGGTCGTCGAGTACTTTTTTAACGCCTTCTTTGGTCAGGGCGTCTTTATCCCGGGTTTGGGAGGCGGGCAATATGTAGAGGTTGTCGCAACGTTTATCTTTGATCAGGGCCTGGTTGAGGCTGGCTTCCTGCTGGAGGACATTGACGAAATCGAACACCACTCGGCGCTCGCAGTTCATGATGATATCGAGGTTGCGCAGGCCGATGTCAAAGTCGATAACAACGGTTTTGTGGCCGCGCAACGCCAGGCCCATACTGATGGCGGCACTGGAGGTGGTTTTACCAACGCCGCCCTTACCTGAGGTGATGACAACGATCTTTGCCAAGATGACGATTCCTTTTTACGTTAAACAGTTGGCTGAAACAGCTTCGGCGGGATTATCCGCTTTTTTACCGGCACCGGCCAATCTATCTCAGCGATACAGTTCTGAATTTGAATGCCTGCCAGTGTCGCAGAGGCTGACTGCCGCCTGCAAGTGAGGTTGATTAACCCTGCACCCGTCACTTAATTTTGCGGTTTATAGCTGCCTTTAAAACTGCTCGATCACCAGTTGGTCGTTTTCCAGTCTTACCCGGGTGGGTCGATTGGGCTCTGCGTTTAAATCGTCCCGAACCTGATAGTTACCGGCAATGGCCAGCAAATCCGCATCCAGGTTCTGGCAGACAATTTCCGCCAGTGTATCGCCTTGCACGCCAGCCATAGCACGACCACGCAGGGCGCCATAGACGTGAATGCTACCGTCGGCGATTACCTCGGCGCCGGAACTGACCTGGTTCATAATCAGCAAGTGGGCACCACGCGCATATACTTGCTGACCTGAACGAACGGGCTGGCGGATCACCTGGGTTTCCAGCCCTGCTGGCGCCGAATCAGCCTTGTTGGCTCGTGCTGCCCGGTCTTTGTCGTCAACCCAGGCCAGGTTGAAGCGTTCACACCAGGGGGTGAGTGCCTCTTTCGGGCCAGCCAGGGCAAATACGACCAGGCGCTGTTCGCGAGCGAAGTCCAGCATCTGTTGCAGGGTGCTATCGTTCAGCTCGGCAAGCACGGCGCCTACATCAAGTGCCACTGGGGCCCGGTTGAACAGAGCGGGTGCCTGTTCCAGTTTGTCAGTCAGTCTCTGCGTGAAACTTGCCAGGTCGAGGTGATCTATGATCAGTCGCTGAATGGGCAGCATGCGAGCGCGCACGGTCAGGGGCTTGGTTTCAGTCATTTAGTGCGAATCCTGCAGCGTTGATTTGGCTTGGTGGTGATCCAGGTAAGTCTGCAAGGCCTGCTCCCGGTCGAGTTGCTGTTGTTGGCTGAGGTGCAGGCTCGGCTCGGCGACGCGGCTGGCGCAATCGGTCAGTGGGCAGCGTTCGCAGGTTTCGTGAACGTCCATTTGCGGCACGGTCGGGTCGGCACTGAACGCTACGGTGCTATTGAATCGTTCATCCATCAGGAACCCGAGGGCCATACCGGTATTGCTGTTTTGTCCCAGAGACAGTGGACGCACCACAGCGATGTTAAAGAAGGTCTGATTCTGGGCGATGAAGTGACTGCGTTGTGCGGCAATTGCCAATTTTGGGTCTTCTCCCGCCGCCTGACGTTCGCCCACGTCGTTCAGCAGGCCAATGGCCACCCAGCGTCGGCAATGGTGCTCGCTCGGGCCGATGCCGCGCGGTGTGAATACGGTGGTGGTGTTGAGTTCCTTGGCGATGTGAAACTGGTCGACTCCGGCTTTGTTGTGCAGGCGCATGTAGTGCATTTTGTGCAAGCCGAAATGGTGGGGCATCAGTTGCGACATGCGGTACACGAACATCTCTGGCGTCGCATCGTACTGATCCATCATCTGGCTGAGTGCATCGCCATCAAATTCTTTGTTGGCCAGCCAGGCTTTCAGGTCGGTCAGCAGCGCGGCCTCGGGAATCAGCAGGGCGCCGGCAAAATAGGAGGCTCTGAAGTTGTTGTGGACCTGCTCGAATGACTCCACCTTGATCCAGGATGACGTTAATGCGCGCTCCTCCAGTTCGAGAAAACGGTAACCAATTTCTTTAGCCAATACGAACTTTTGCTGCTGTGGCATCAGCCGGGAATTGACCACCAGCTTATTGGGCGAGACACAGAGCGAGCGCAGGGTCTGGAGTTCGGGTGTGGCGGAAAAATCGTCGTAGCTGACCCGGCACTGGTACTGGTCGAGCAGCAGGGATTCCAGCCAGGCGAGGCTGATCAGCGGCTCTGCTACCGGGAATTGCGTTCGAAAGGCTTCAGCTTGACCCTCAATTTCTTCAAAGTAATTCAGGTGCATCTTCTGGTAGGAGCGCAGCGACGCCAGCAGAAAGTGTTCGACCTGCATGTCGTACCCCCGGCCAATTTCGAGCAGCGTACGAACAAAAGCACCGGCTTTACTGGGGGAGTCGGTTACCAGATCGAATATATCGGAGAGGCCAATGCCAAACTGTTTTAGCGGAAAGTCGTTGAACAGCGGCGAGTTCAATAGCGCAGTGACCGGGTTCAATTCGTCATCGAGTTGCAATGAGACCAGCTCGTCGAAGGAGACGCTGAGCCCCTGGGCCAGTTGAATGATCTTCTCCGGTTTGGGGTATTTCTTGCCCTTCTCGATTTCACTCAGATAGGAGATGGACAGTGAGGTTCGTTCGCCCAGTTGCTTGAGCGATAAACCGGCCGCCTGGCGGTGTTGTTTGACCTTGATGCCGAGAATGAATCTCAGGCTTTCACTGTTTATCTGCATAACCCTTCCAAGTTCGCGGTGAGCGAAATAGCCTGCGCATTCTAAAGAGGAGGCCGTTGCAACACAATGCGGGGGCTGTGTGGACTCTGCCGGTGATTGACTCAATGTCAGGCGATTTTGACGGATCGGCTGTTTTTGGCGGGGTATTTTGATAAGCTTCAGTTTCTGCTATCCGGTGCTCAAGAAGAGCGCTGGCTTGCCACTGGCTAAATCCGAAGGATAACGGAGCCAGATCAGGCGTTTTCGCAGAATCCTATCATTCATTCACTAAGGAAAGGCGAATGGACAAACTGAATCGTGCCCGTCGTATACAATCGTTAATGCAACTCCTGCCGGAAAACCCTGAGCCTGAAGCTGGCTTGTACTTTGGTGAACACGTGATTCGTGTTGCGGGGCAACTGTGCCTCGTGGTGACACTGAAGGGCCGGATTGGTATTCGTGCAATTGCCCCCGAACTTGAAGCCGAACTGCAGCACGCCTGCGGTGACCAGCACTGGATTGCCCATGGAAAGGTCTATGGGCAGTGGTATTTGCTGCCAGAACCGGTGTATCAGGATGCAGGCCAGGTCTGCAGTTGGGTTCGCCAGGCTGCCGTCGGAGCGGCCCGGCTGTCAATGGGCAATCACTTCTTAAGACAGGTTTACCATGACTGATTTCGAAACCGATGGCGCCGTTGAACGGTACCCCCTGTTCCCAATGGGGGCTTTATTGTTGCCTGGGGCGTCTCTGCCATTGCAGATTTTTGAGCCCCGGTACCTGATGATGGTGTCGAGCAGCACCCGGGAGAACCGGCCCTTCGTGATCATGGTTGCGGAGCCGGGAAAAGACCGCAGCGGCCAGGGTTGTCTGGCGCGTATTGTTGATTTCAATCAGCAGGCCAATGGGCTGCTGGGTATTACCATCGTCGGTGCACAACGGGTTGAGGTCACTGCGGCCGCAAAAGATGTCACCGGGCTATGGTGGGGTGACGGCGTGCCGAGTGCTGAGCCAGAGGCGGATCCGGCGCTTGAGATGCGGGCGGCACTGCGCTATCAGCCGCTGCTGGACGCCTTACTGGAGCATCCATACCTGGCTGATCAGGTTGGGTTGCAGCTTGATTCGCCACGGGGCAGCGTTCATCAGTTAATGGTATGGCTGCCCCTGGAGCGAGAATTGAAAGAATCGTTGCTGGCTGAAGACAGCTTCCTGCAGCGGTGTGCCTTGCTGGAGTCCGCACTGGCGGAACTGTCCGGGTCGCTTGAATCACCGGATTAGTAACACAATATTCGGGGTTCATTGGGTGGCAATAGCCCGCTTCCGCAGCCAATTCATCCTAAGTCCGACAGACTCCTAGATCAATCGCTCAGTTCAGACGATACGCCTCATAGGCCATTGGCCAGGCGATAATCAGATAAGCCGCCGTAGTCAGCAATACCAGTAGCCAGAGCGGCAAGCTGTTCCGCAAGTCGGCCAGGGTGCGCCCCGATAGCCGGTGGAAAGCCTGAGTTAGCGCGGCCAGCAGCAGACCCAGGCACAAGCCTGCAACCACGTCAGATAACCAGTGGACACCCAACCAAACCCGGCTCAGGGCTTCAACCACCATCGCCATGCCGGCTGGCAGATACAGGTGCCAGCGGCTCATTGCCGGACGTCGCTGATTGGCGAACCCAGTGAGCAGACCCAGGAAAAGTGCGGTGCCAGCGGCGTGGCTTGAGGGGAAGGCGCCAGAGCCGGGTGGCAGGGCAACCAGGTCGGGTCTTGCCACATCAAAGGTGGCCTTCAGTAATGGAATGGCGCAGACCATGACGGCCGAACTGATCAGCAATATCGCGCTCAACCGATGTTGCCCGCTCAAAGAGGCCCAGAGAATGATTAACAGCCCGGTGAGTAGCATTATGAAAGGGTCGCCAAGCAGCGTAACCCCTAATGCAAAAGCATCGACTGCCGTGGCGCGCCAGGCTTCCACTTGGCTGCTTAACAAAACATCAGCGTACCAGGGGCGAGCAAAGGCCGTAATAGCGAACCCGGCGGCGGTAACGCTGGCCAGCAATAAGGCGGCATACGGAAAGCGTTCCGGCAAATGCCGTAACACCGGCAGCCAGCGAGCCATGCGGGGGTGCTCAGGGTGCAGGTGATGATAAATAGCCAGCAGCGCGATCAGAATCGCCAGGGCTGAGACCAGCAGCAGTGTCAGGGTTCGCATTGCCAGGCTTTGCGTCGCCAGAAAATAACTGGCTTCGCCCGTCAGGTAACCCGGTAGCATATAGATGGGTGCCCAGAACATGACGGTTATCAGATTGACACTGACAAACACCCGGGCGGGCATCGACAGACTGCCCGCGATCAGCGGTACTACCGGGCGAATGGGCCCTACAAACCGGCCGATAACCACACTCAGCCACCCCCAGCGCTGAAAAAACCAGATTCCATGCGACAACCAGTCTTCATGGCGCTTGAACCAGCGGTGTTCGTAAAGCCGGTGCCGGAGCCGGTAGCCGAGGTAATAGCTGCCCAGATCGCCCGCAGTCGCACCCAGTGCGGCGGCAGCCAGTACCCAGATCACCGGTATATTCAGATTGCTCGCCACTGCCGCCAGGCTGAACAGCATGACCACGCCGGGCACGAACACGCCGATCAGTGCGAAGGACTCGATAAAAGCGGTCAGGGTGATGGCGATCAGTACGCCTTCCGGATGGGACTGTATCCAGGCAATCATGGTGAAGGTTGGGCTACTCAGTTGAGTTCTTCAGATTCAAAAAAGGATGGTAAATCTTTGTCAGACGGATAAACAGCCGAGATCCTTCATAGTCGCAGCCGTTTCAAATCGCTATAATCGCGGGTCTGTATCAATAACGAGCTGTGTGGCTAGGCATGACAACCGTTCAAGACTACATGACCACCCTGGGTCGGCAGGCCCGGCAAGCGTCTAAGGCCCTGGCAAAAGCCAATACCGGCACCAAAAACCGGGCGCTGCAGGCCATGGCCCTGGTCATTGACCAGCAACGCGACGCCCTGAAACAGGCGAACCAGCGTGATCTCGACACCGGTCAGGCCAAAGGGCTCGACCCGGCCATGCTCGATCGTCTGGCACTGACCGATGCCCGTATTGACGCCATGATCGAAGGCCTCTACCAGGTCGCCGGCCTGGCCGACCCGGTGGGAGGTATTACCGATCTCGAATTTCGCCCCAGTGGTATCCAGGTTGGCAAAATGCGGGTGCCCTTGGGTGTAATTGGCATTATTTATGAGTCGCGCCCGAATGTGACGGTCGAGGCAGCGAGCCTGTGTATCAAATCCGGCAATGCGGTTATATTGCGCGGCGGCAGCGAAGCCATCGAATCCAACCAGGCGCTGGCCGGCTGTATTCAGGCGGGGCTGGATCAGGCGCAGTTGCCTAACACTGTGGTTCAAGTGGTCGGGACCACCGATCGCGACGCTGTGGGCGCGCTGATCACCATGTCCGATTATGTGGATGTTATCGTTCCGCGCGGCGGCAAACGCCTGATAGAACGCATCAGTCGTGAAGCCCGCGTCCCGGTGATCAAACACCTCGATGGTGTCTGCCATGTGTACATTGACGACGATGCGGATGTTGCCAAGGCTATCCCCATCGCAATCAACGCCAAAACGCATCGCTATGGCGTGTGCAACGCGATGGAAACCCTGTTGGTGGCGGAATCACGCGCGGCGGAAGTGCTGCCCGTGTTGGCCAAAGCCTATGCTGAAGAGGGCGTTGAACTGCGCGGTTGCGACCGCACGGCCGAACTGATTTCCTGCGTGCCCGCGACCGAAGAAGACTGGTCGACCGAGTACCTTGCGCCCATTCTGGCGATTCGTGTAGTGGCTGGGTTGGATGAAGCCATCGACCACATCAACACCTACAGCAGCCAGCATACAGACAGCATAGTGACGGAGAACTATACCCGGGGGCGGCGCTTTCTGACCGAAGTCGATTCAGCCTCGGTGATGATTAACGCCTCGACGCGCTTTGCCGATGGGTTTGAATATGGGTTGGGTGCCGAAATCGGTATTTCAACCGATAAGATTCATGCCCGCGGCCCGGTGGGGTTGCACGGGCTGACATCGCAAAAATATGTGGTGCTCGGAGACGGCCAGATTCGTGAGTAGTTCACAACGGCCATTGATGGCCCTGTTTGGTGGGACTTTTGATCCCTTTCATGATGGCCATGCCCAGCTGTGTGATCTGGTGCTGTCTCATCCGGAAGTGACCCAGCTCAGAGTGGTTCCCTGTCAAATACCGGCGTTGAAAGACGAGGCGCAGGCGACGCCTGAACAGCGTTTGGAGATGCTGGAACGATGGGTGGCGTCCCGTTCAGACGAGGACAGACTGTTGGTCGATGATCGCGAGTTGCGACGTCCAGGCCCAAGTTACACTCTGGATACCGTACGGGACCTGCATCTTGAATACCCTGACAGCCAAACAGTGTTTGTATTGGGTGCTGATGCCTTTGCCGGTATGGCCCAGTGGCGCGGCATTGAAGACTTGATTCAGGAGACCCATTTTTGGGTATTCGGTCGGGGCTCGCAGCCAATTGAACCCCCGGCGCTGCCATTGACCCAGGTTGAGTCATTAGCTGATCTGGGTCAGCACCGCTCAGGACTCTGGATCGCAGGGCCTTCCTCAGAGCGCGACTGGGCATCCCGGGAATTACGCGACAATACTCAGCAATGGCGATACGCGATTCCGGCACCCATTCAGGATTATATTCAACAACATGGGTTGTACCGAGACACCGACGAGTAAGGTCTCTCGGTACAATCTTCTTCAATTTTTCAGAGCATGGCGATTACTGCTGTGTTCGGCCACTCGCGGTACGCGGCTGAGTAACGGCTCCCTTTCAAAAAGGTGCCAGTGATCGGTGTCAGTTGCCGGGTGGTTCTGTCCGGGGAAGTCTGAGGCATGGACTAAAACGCCGGGAGCGTTTTAGCATGAGCGAAGCGAGCCTGAAGGGTGAATCTCACGGAAGGGATTCATATCCCGAAGCCTAGGCCCCATGGATGGGTTCACGCCGACCCCGGACAGAGCCACCCGGTAGCTGACACAAACTCAAGCGTCAACATAACGTGAGTTAATTAAAACAGGTGGACAAGGTACGAATGACCGATACAACTGATCGAAACGCACAACCCGAAGGTTTGACTGAGGCGGTGATCCGCGCTCTGGAAGACATCAAGGCGCAAGACATTCAAGTGATTGATGTGCACGACAAAACCGCATTGATGGATACGCTGGTGGTTGCCTCCGGTACCTCGAAACGGCACGTGTCTGCCGTTGTTAGCAGCGTCGCTGAAGACCTGAAAAAGCAGGGGTTTGTAGTGCGCGCACAGGAAGGCAGCAGTGATTCCGACTGGGTGCTGATTGACCTGACCGATCTGGTACTGCATGTGATGATTCCCGAGACCCGGGCGTATTATGACATAGAGCGGCTATGGTCTGGCGCGGGTCCCATGGGTGCTGAATCCGAGACCAAGCCTGACTGAATGGTATGAAGATTCGAATTTTGGCCATTGGCCCGAAAATGCCAGCCTGGGTAGATGCGGCTGTCGCTGAGTATCAGAAGCGAATGCCCAGAGAGTTGCCGGTTGAATTCGTTCCGCTGGCGCTTGGGCAGCGCGGTCGCAATGCGTCGATTGACAAGGCCATCGGGCAGGAAGGGGACGCCATGCTGGCAGCCATAAAGCCCGAGGATCAGGTGGTCGCGCTGGATTTGTCTGGCAAAGCCTGGTCGACCGAACAGCTGGCCGATCAACTGACGCACTGGCGACTTGAAGCGCGAGACCTTATTTTGTTGATTGGCGGTCCAGACGGACTGGACTCCCGCTGCCTGGCCCGAGCAGCGCAGCGCTGGTGCCTGTCGAATCTGACATTGCCACACCCGCTGGTTCGGGTGTTGCTGGCCGAACAATTGTATCGCGCCTGGACCGTGACCCAGAATCACCCCTACCATAAATGACGACCCCGACCGTATCTGACCGCCTGGGCGGAAACGTATTCGCAGACAACCCCGCAGCTTGTGCGGGGACAGAGTACTGATGTTATGTTGAACAGTTCACTCGACAATCGCGATCAAGAGCGGCGTCTCTTTCTGAACCGGATGACGGCTACCTTCATCTTGATTGCCTTGTTAATGCTGGTGCTGGTTGGTCGACTGTTTTACCTGCAAGTGATACAGAATGAACATCACGAAGCGCGGTCGCAAAATAACCGGCTCGAGGTATTGCCGATTCCGCCAATCCGCGGTTTGATCTATGACCGCTACGGTGAGTTGCTGGCGCGTAATGAACCCAGTCACACCCTGAGTGTCGTGGTTGAGCGCGCCGCAGATCTGGAATCCCTGGTTCAGGAACTTGGTGCACTGGTTGAATTGTCGGAAGAACAGGTATCCCGTTTTTTTGACCGGGTAAGCGGCTATCGTCGGCCTTTTGAACCCATTCCGCTTAAAGTCCGGCTAACAGAAGTAGAGATTGCACGCATTGCGGCTAATCGTATTTTTCTGGAAGGTGTGCAGGTCGATGCTGAACTGATTCGTCAGTATCCCTTTGATGAGCAATTTGCCCATGCATTGGGTTTTGTCGGTCGCATCAATCAGAAAGAACTGCGTGACCTCGATGTGGGTGCCTACGCAGGTACCCGTTTTATTGGTAAAGAAGGCATTGAAAAGCAATACGAAGATGCACTGCTCGGTGTGCCGGGATTTCAGCGGGTTGAGACCAACGCACGCGGCCGGATTATCCGGGTTATCGAGAAGCAAGCACCCACACCCGGGGCCAATCTGCACCTGTATCTGGATCAGGAGCTACAGGAAATGGCGTACGAGTTGCTGGGAGATCAGCGCGGCGCAATAGTAGCCCTGGAACCGGAGACCGGGGGGATACTGGCATTGGTCAGTAATCCGGGTTTCGATCCCAATTTGTACGTTAACGGTTTTCCGACGGAAATTTATAATGCCTTGCGCGACTCACCGGACAACCCCTTCCTAAACCGGGCGGTTCGTGGGCAGTATCCTGCAGCCTCTACTATCAAGCCTTTTTTGGGTTTGGCGGGTGTTGATCAGGGCTTTGTGACCTGGGACCACACTATTAACGACCCGGGTTACTACCAACTGCCGACTGATGATCGGATTTATCACGATTGGAAACGGGGTGGGCACGGCCGTGTGAACCTTCGCAAGGCGGTTGCAGAGTCTTGTGATACATACTTCTATCAGTTGGCCTATGACATGAAGCTGGAAGCCATTCATGATATTTACGATCAGTTTGGTTTTGGCAAGAACACCACAGCTGACGTATACAATCCGTTCAATGGGATCAACCCCAGCCGTGATTGGAAGCAAGACGAACACGGCTTTTCCTGGTACGCGGGTGATACCATTAACCTGAGCATTGGCCAGGGCTACATGCTGGCAACACCCATGCAATTGGCAATTGCGACCTCGGTTCTGGCGAATCGGGGTCGCTGGGTGACGCCGCGCTTGCTGATGCACAGCAATGATGAATCCTTGCTGGAGGCGATACCCGAGCCGCCGCCGGATGTCCATTTAAACAACGACGCGAACTGGGACCGAATGCACTCGGCCATGCAGGATGTTGTTCAAGGCGCGCGGGGAACGGCGCGGGCCTCTGGTCTGGGTGCTACCTATGATTATGCCGGAAAGTCGGGAACTGCTCAGCTTATTCGAATCGAGCGCGATGAGAATAACGAACCTATTGGTGAGGTACCGGAGCGACTTCGTGACCATGCCATGTTTATCGGCTTCGCACCGCTCGAAAATCCGCAGATAGCCGTAGCGGTATTGATCGAGAACGGTGGCAGTGGCAGTGGCGTCGCCGGTCCGATGACTCGTTCGTTGTTTGATTTTTATCTGAATCGCGAGATCAAACAATGAGTTTCACCAAGTACGTTCGCCAACTGCCTCAGCGCAGTATTGATAGCCGTCATAGCCTATGGACCCGGCTGCATCTGGACCCGTATTTATTGGCGGCGCTAGTGGCAGTCGCCCTGGGCGGGATGGTCGTTTTATACAGCGCGACCAGCGGTGACATGGGCGCGGTCTACCGACAGGCGGTCCGTTTTGGTATTGGTTTTCTGGTCATGATCATCGTCGCTCAGTTTGACCCGCGCTGGTTTCAGCAGTGGGGTGGCGCGGTCTATCTGTTAGGCGTCTTGCTGCTGGTGGCGGTTATCCTTACTGGTGCCCAGGCCATGGGCGCCCAGCGCTGGTTGTATATTCCCGGTCTGATCCGGTTTCAGCCCTCAGAGCTGATGAAGCTGGCGGTGCCGGTGATGCTTTCCTGGTATATTTCCCGTTATGGGTTACCCCCTCGTTATCGGGATTTGCTGGTGTCTGCGGTGCTGTTGTTTGTGCCGGTCGCCCTGATCATTGAGCAGCCGGATTTGGGAACCTCTTTGCTGATTGCCTCTTCTGGTCTGTTTGTAATTTTTCTGGCGGGTCTGAGCTGGAAATTAATTGTCAGCTTTAGCGCCATGGCCATTGGCATGATTCCTGTGTTGTGGATCTGGGTTATGCGGGATTACCAGCGTCAGCGGGTGTTAACCCTGTTTGATCCCAATGTCGATCCATTGGGCGCTGGCTGGAATATTATTCAGTCGATGACCGCTATTGGCTCTGGTGGAGTAACCGGAAAAGGCTATATGCAAGGCACTCAATCACAACTCGATTTCCTGCCGGAAAGTCACACCGATTTTATCATCGCGGTATTGGGTGAGGAGTTCGGGTTTGTCGGTACGCTGGTGCTGATCGCTCTGTACGCAGTCATTATTCTGCGTGGCATGCTCATCGCTGCTCGTGGTCGCGATAATTTCTGCCGATTGCTGGCGGGCAGTCTGACGCTCACGTTTTTTATCTATGTGTTTGTAAATGTCGGCATGGTCAGCGGTATCCTCCCGGTGGTCGGTGTACCCTTGCCTTTAGTTAGTTATGGCGGGACCTCCATTGTGACGTTGCTGGCCGGTTTTGGAATGTTAATGTCCATCAGTACGCATCAGCGAAACTAGATTATCTGTTTTTAATTCAATGTTCGGTCATCCAGTATCCGCTCATTCCGTTTCAGGATCAGCTTGCAGGCCGTCAGTTTCGATACAGGATGTGGACAGGAGAATGTATTGTCATGCGACAATTGTGGAGCGCACTGTTCGTCGGTGGCCTGTTGGGCTCGGCGGCCGTTCAGGCACAGGAACTATTAGAATTTCCCCGGACCGCCACCATCATTGAGGTGCTGGTGAGTGAACATGGATTTGATGCCGCTGAGGTTGAAGCCTGGTTTGCCGAGGGTGAGTACATAGCCCGGAACGTGGAGTCATTGGCAAAACCGGCGGAAACAACAAAAACATTCGCCGAATACCGGCCCATGTTTGTTTCTGATGAAACCGTAGAAAACGGCAAACGGTTCATGACGCAACAAGCCCAGTGGTTGTCTATGGCTGAAGAACGTACCGGTGTTCCTGCTGAAGTCATAGCAGCGATCATGGGCGTTGAAACCCGGTATGGAAACTATTTGGGCGTACATCGCACCTTCGATTCGCTGGCGACACTCGCGGTAACCGAAGGCCGGCGAGCGGACTATTTTCAACGCGAGCTGATCAATTTTCTGTTGATCAGCCGTGATCAGTCGTTTGATCCCTTGTCGGTAAAAGGCTCTTATGCCGGTGCCATGGGCTACCCCCAATTTATGCCGAGCAGTTATCTGGCTTATGCCGATGACCTGGACGGCGATGGCAATATCGATATCTGGAACGATCCGGTGGATGCCATCGGCTCCATTGCACGGTATTTGGGTGAGCACGGCTGGCAGCCGGGTGAGCCCATTGCCACTCGCGCGCACGTCAGCGGCGAGTACCGGCAGGTCGAGCTGAACAGTTTCGACCGGGATCGTACCCTGACCGAGGTAACGGCCCTGGGGTGGGACCCGCTGGTGTCTGCCGCCGACGATGCCCAGGTTCACCCGATTCGGCTGGATGGCGATGAAGGTGCGGAATTTTGGTTGGGTTATCGGAATTTTTGGGTAATATCCCGTTACAACCGGTCAATTGCCTATAGCATGGCGATTTTTCAATTATCTGAAGCCTTGCGCCTGTCACAGTAGCCATTGACGTGCGGGGGTTCGTGAGTGATAAGCCGGGTCTGGAGAAATAGACGACGGCATGAGGATGGTCAATGGTGAGTGTGAATTACCGGTCTGCCCGAATAAGTGGTGTATCCGTACTGACTGCCCTGCTTTTAACAGGATGTGCCGGGCAGTATGTGGCGCATGAGCCGGGCTCCGGTCAGGTCAGTAACGCCGGTCGTTACTCAATGGATCAGGACCGGGGGCCAGACCGGACACTGACTGCTGACCAGGTCAGCGAGGTAACGCCGCGCGTTGAACCCCGCAGTCGTCAGGGCAATGCCAGCCCCTACACGGTCAACGGTCGTCAGTACCAGGTGCTCGCCAGTGCCGACCGGTATTCAGAGGAAGGCCTGGCATCCTGGTACGGTGCCAAATTTCACGGTCACACGACGTCCAACGGCGAAGTGTTCGATATGTACCAGATCAGCGCTGCCCACAAAAGCCTGCCATTGCCGACTTGGGTGAGAGTCACCAACCTCGACAATGGGTTGACTATTGTGGCTCGGGTAAACGACCGTGGGCCTTTTCATCCGGGGCGGGTGATTGATATGTCCTACGCGGCAGCCGTCAAGCTTGATTTTGTCCATAAAGGGACTGCGCGAGTACGAGTGGAAACACTGGCCGGTCAGGAGCTGGATCAACCGGTGTATTTTGTTCAGCTTGGGGCGTTCAGTCAGCGCCAGTCTGCCCAAAACCTCCGTGACCAGATTGCAGGACAGATTGACGACAACGTGAAGGTTAGCGAAGGCGATTTCTACCGGGTGCGCATTGGCCCGGTTCAATACGATCGGGCGGAAGCCTTGCAGCGTGCCCTGACAACCCCTGAACTTGGCAAGCCCTTGCTGGTTGTCCCGAATTAACGCGGTGTTTGCCGGGTTATTATACGTTTTGTATACATGTGACTCGTTGCCCGTAGATGAAATTTTGCGTCGGGTTGATACAATGCCTTCGGGTCTGGCCGTGCCGAATCTGACGGCCAGGCCGTTTACCGTTTAACAGCGTCGACGCTATACGGGATAAATCCGGGTATAACGTCGCTCATAAAAAGGTTATTTCAGTGTTGAAGCATCGTTTTAAGCGTTGGACTTCTTTGTGTGTTGCCGGTCTGGCACTGGTTTCGGGCGCCGCGATGTCCGAAACCATCATTCCCTCTCCGCCGCAGCTGGCCGCCAGTTCCTACATCCTGATGGATGCAACCACCGGGCATATACTGGTATCGCACAATGCCGATGAACGGCTGCCGCCGGCCAGTTTGACTAAGTTGATGACGAGCTATATTGCTGAGCGGGAAGTCATTGAAGGCCGGATTGCACTGGATGACGAAACACTAATCAGCGTGAATGCCTGGCAAACCGGCGGCTCACGGATGTTCATTCAGGAAGGCCGGTTTGTCAGTATTGAAGATCTGCTGCGCGGTATCATCATCCAGTCGGGTAATGATGCCTCTGTTGCTATGGCTGAACATGTCGCTGGCAGTGAAACCATGTTTGCGCAGATGATGAATTCCTACGCTGATCGTTTGGGCATGGAAAATACCCAGTTTCAGAATGCTACCGGTCTTCCAGCCGATGACCATTACTCTTCAGCGGCTGACCTGGCCATCCTGACCCGACACATCATTGAAGATAATGCTGAATTTTACCCGATCTACGCCGAGCGCAGTTTTACGTTTAATGGTATCTCCCAGGCCAATCGCAATTCGTTGCTGGGTCGCAATCCGTCGGTCGATGGGTTGAAAACTGGCCATACTGAGGCGGCCGGCTATTGCCTGGTGTCCTCTGCCTTGCAGGATGGCATGCGACTGATCAGTGTGGTCATGGGCGCAGCGTCGGAAGAGGCGCGTGTTCAGGAGACCCAGAAATTGCTGACATACGGGTTTCGCTACTTCCAGACGGCCAAGCTGCACGATGGTGGTACTGAACTATACTCAGGGCGGGTCTGGGGTGGCCGCACCGACAATGTTCGACTGGGGCTGGAGGAAGATCTGATGCTGACCATAGCTCGCGGCGATGAGTCGAGCATGAACACGGTATTAAACATTGATCCGGTGCTGAAAACCCCCATAGAGGCTGGGCAACGGTTGGGTGAGCTGGTAGTGACTCAGGGCGATGAAGAGGTTGCCCGTCGTCCATTACTGGCTCTTGAAGCCGTTGAACCGGCAGGGTTCTTTGCCCGGATCTGGGATTATATCCTGCTGTTTTTCTTCAATTTGTTTAACGGGAGCTGAGCGGGTGACCCAGCAAGAGCCACCAAAAATTACCTTCCCCTGCGATGACTACGTGATCAAGGTCGTGGGTGATGTGCACGAAGGGTTCAAACCCTTTGTACACAGTGTGCTGGTGCGCTATGACAACCGTCTGGATGTAGCATCATTTTCAGTTAGTGCCAGTCGTAACGGCCGTTTTGAAAGTCTGACTGTTCGCATGCGCATTGAGCATGAACACCACCTGACGGAACTGTTTGAGGCGTTAAAAGCCGACGAACGGGTACGAATGGTGCTCTGAAGATGGCCAGCGAAGCGGTGATGAACGCTGGTACGAGGCCCCACCCAACACCACACTCCGTGATCATCAGGGACCTGGGGCGCGTGCCGTACCAGCGGACCTGGGAAGCCATGCAGGCCTTTACCCTGAATCGTGATGAACACACTCTCGATGAAATATGGCTGCTTGAGCATGACGCTGTATTTACCCAGGGCCAGGCAGGCAAAGCCGAACATCTGCTCAGCCCGGGAGACATCCCGGTGGTGCCGGTTGACCGGGGTGGTCAGGTCACTTATCACGGCCCCGGGCAGATGGTTGCCTATGTGTTGCTGGACATTCGTCGGTTAAAATCCGATGTCCGCAAGCTGGTGTCAGCGCTTGAAGACAGTGTGGTTAGCTTGCTGGACGGCTACGGTGTTGAAGCGGCCCCGCGCGCGGATGCTCCAGGGGTCTACATTGGTGCCGAGAAGGTGTGTTCACTGGGGTTACGCATCAAGCGCGGTTGCAGCTATCACGGTCTGGCGCTGAACGTCGATATGGATCTTGAGCCTTTTGTCCGCATAAACCCCTGTGGGTATCAGGGGTTGCACATGACCCAGGTAGCCGGCTGGGTGCAGTCACCGAACATGAACAGCATTAAGCAGCAATGGCTGAGCGCGTTTTGTACGCGGTATAATCTGCAGCCAGTTGATCCGGATGGGGATAGGGTGCATCGGGCTGAAACCGCCTGATTGGTACCTGTAGGCTCTTGTACCGGGTGATTTACATTCTCTAGTTAAGAGGCAGTGCGAACGGATGAGCGACACCAATCGAATTCCAGTGGTTCAAGTGGGCACCGGCACCAAGTTCGTTAACGACAAGGGTGTTAAAGCCATTAAAAATGGCGTCAAGCAACACCCCAATGCTCGGCGTTCCATGGACAAGAAGCCGGAATGGTTGCGCATCAAGCTTTCCAGCGGCCCCAAGTACGACAGTGTCAAAAAAATCGTTCATGAACACCGCTTGAGTACGGTCTGTGAAGAGGCCATGTGCCCCAATATTGGCGAATGCTGGAGTGCGGGTACGGCTACCATTATGTTAATGGGTGACGTCTGTACCCGTGCCTGTAAGTTCTGTGCGGTCGATACCGGTAACCCGAAGGGTTGGCTGGACCTGGAAGAGCCTGATAATACCGCTCAGTCGGTGGCGCTAATGGGGCTCAAGTATGTGGTTCTGACCTCCGTTAACCGCGACGATATCCCGGATGGCGGGGCCGGCCATTACGCGACGACGGTTCGGCGCGTTAAAGAGGTCAACCCGGATACCGCCGTTGAAGCGCTGACGCCTGATTTTCAGGGTAAACACGCCGATGTTGAAGCCGTAGTTGATTCCGGAGTCGAAGTGTTCGCCCAGAATGTTGAGACAGTCAAACGACTGACCCACCCGGTTCGGGACTCGCGTGCCAGCTACGAACAAACGCTGGATGTTCTGGCCCACGCCAAGCGGTACAAGCCCGAGGTGTTGACCAAGACCAGCCTGATGCTGGGTCTGGGTGAAACCGATGAAGAGATTTTGGCGACCATGGATGACTTGCGCACCAGCGGTGTGGACATCCTGACGCTGGGGCAGTATCTACAGCCGTCTATCAACCATTTGCCAGTCGAACGTTATGTTACTCCGGATGAATTCAACCGGTATCGTGATATCGGGCTCGAGAAGGGCTTCCTTGAGGTTGTATCCGGTGCCTTTGTGCGTTCCAGCTACCGGGCAGAACAGGTGCTGCAGAAGAACAACGTCGGTTTGGGTCATTGATCAACACCATAAAAGTGACCATTAATTGTCGAAATTTGGTCACTTTTATGGCTGTTTCATCGGTGTATTGTGGGGCAGAATATTTTTAGCGCTAATGGGTATTCTGGTGTATTTAGGCCGAGCGATAGATTTGGTCCATTAATTGACCATTCAGGCCATGTATCTGGTCTCCCAGAGTTACAGTCAGGGATTGGTAGGCATCGGTCTGGCAGACCGAGGGGTAGTAATCCGGGTGGGTGATGAACAGCTTGAAATCATCTGGTCGTTGCTTCCAGAATTGACGATAGGCATCGCCTTTATCGACCCCATGGTTCAATTGTCGCAGCAGATCTGGCGCAATGGCTTCCCACAGCCCCGCCACAATTTCTTGTTTATTGCGAAAGTAGTAGTAAATGGAAGGTGCTGCACACCCCGTTTCCGCAGCTATTTTACGCAGCGACAGCTTACTGATGCCTTGTTCGGACAGCACCTTTCTCGCTGATTCCAGTATGTTCTCTTTTTTAATCATGGCGTCAGTCATCCAAGTAAACAGCGTTTTAAAATCTAGCAGTGGTTTAGGGTCTTCGCTATGGCACGGCACGTGTCATTTTGTAACCCAGACGCCCGGGAAGCGGAGAAACGGGTCTGGGTTGGCGCATCAGATGCGACAGCAGCCCTGTTACCCAGTGATGTCGGAACCCTGTGCAAATTATTCAGAGTCATTCTGGCGGTCATTTGCGAATGCGCGCTATAATCAATTTCTTGTAAATATCACAGACTGCGGTATTTTCCAGTGGTCTGTAGCAGAGTTCTAAAGGGGAATTAGCGTATGGCAACCATCCTGGTCATTGATGACTCACCGAGTCAAGTGACAATATTTAAGAAAATCCTGGAAAAACACGGCCACACACCTGTGATTGCCGAGGATGGCGTGACCGGTGTGGCAGAAGCCAAAAGCATCTTGCCGGACCTGATCTTGATGGACGTCGTGATGCCCGAACTGAACGGGTTCCAGGCTACCCGAAAACTGACCAATGATCCGCAAACGGCGCACATTCCGGTGATTATTGTAACCACCAAGGATCAGCCGACCGATAAAGTCTGGGGTGAGCGGCAGGGCGCCAGGGGTTTTCTGGTCAAGCCGGTAGATGAAGCCGAGCTGATGGTGCTGATCAATCAACTTCTGCCCTAAGTCCGACAGGCTCCTCGGCCGTTTATTGAGCCGCATGAACGTTACTGACGATGCGGTTCAGCTTTTGCCAGACATAAAAAAAGCGCCAACAGGCGCTTTTTTTATGTGGCCGATGCTTTAATTTCAGGCATCGCGGAAATTGCGTTCCTGGCGTTCCTGGCGTTGCTTCTCTTCAGCGCACAACGTCGCTGTAGGGCGCAGCAGCAGACGACGGACGCCAATGGGTTCGCCGGTTACCGCACAATAGCCAAAATCGCCGCTGTTGATGCGTTTGATGGCATCGTCGATTTTCGGCAACAATTTGGTTTGACGATCCAGGAAGCGCAGGTTCATTCGCCGCTCTTCCTCGATGCTTGCTTTGTCCAGCTCGTCGGGTTCATTCTCGAAGGTAGCCAGCGTTTCACGGGCTTCTTTCAGGGAGGCGCGTACTTCATCGGCCTGCTCTTGCAGAAGATTGCGAAAAAACTCCAGTTGAGCGTCGTTCATGTACTCGTTATCTGGGGCTGCCAACAGCTGTTCTTGAGTCAGCATAAAGCGATTCCTGTGCTGTGATGCCGCCGGGTTAGGCCCGTGCGAACTGTGTTGCGATCTTGCAACCTGGCCGGTTTTGATCACGTTAGTGATCAGACTGCCTGTCCGGATAATAGGAGTGGACGCCGTTTAAAAGACAGTGAGCCAGACCCTTCTCAAGCCGGACTGTGACCACCCTGTAGACCTGCGAGGATGATTAAATAATAGCCAGTGTCGTCAAAAGAGGGCACATCATATATCATCGCCGATTCGGTTAAAATAGCTTTTTTTCTGCAAATTCAAGCCCTTGGAGTAGAACTGAATGGAACGCGTTTTTCGCCTGGTGATGTCCTGTCCGGATCGGGTTGGCATCGTTGCCAGGGTGAGCCGGTTTCTGGCTGACCACAATGGCAGCATCATGGAAGCTAACCATCACGCTGATTTGGAGCAAGGGTGGTTTTTTATGCGCAATGAAATTAAAGCCAGTTCACTGCCATTCGAGGCTGATGAGCTGGCGCGCCAGTTTGCACCCATCGCCGACGAACTGGGTATGACCTGGCGCGTTACTGACAGTGATCAGCGGCCCCGAGTGGCGTTGATGGTCAGTCGCGACAGCCATTGTCTGGCGGACATCCTAAGCCGCTGGCACAGCGGTGACCTGCACTGTGATATTGCCTGCATCATTTCCAATCATGATTCGTTGCGCAGCCTGGCAGAATGGCACGCCATTCCGTTTTTTCACGTTCCGGTAGACCCAGAAGACAAAGCGCCGCATTTTGCTGAGGTTGAGCGGTTAATCGAACGGCATGCGGCCGATACCGTTGTGCTGGCGCGTTATATGCAAATACTGCCTGCCGAGCTATGTGCCCGGATGCCGTACCGGGTGATCAACATTCATCACAGCTTTCTGCCGTCTTTTATCGGCGCCCGGCCCTATCACCAAGCCTACGAGCGTGGCGTTAAACTGATAGGGGCAACCTGCCATTATGTGACCGCCGACCTTGATGCTGGCCCGATCATTGATCAGGATGTGATCCGGGTTTCTCATCGCGATGAGATTGAGGATATGGTACGGCTGGGGAAAGACTGCGAACGAACTGTGCTGGCGCGAGGGCTGCGCTGGCATCTGGAAGACCGGGTACTGGTGCATGGCAATAAAACGGTGGTGTTTAACTGATGCAAAAACACGTCAATGTAGGTCTGGTGTTAATGTCCATTTCCGGCCTGGCGCTGGGTGCCGAATCCCGGGTGACCGGTCAGGTGCAGATGCAGGGTGCTTATCTGGAGCCAGCACAAACAGGTGAGGGGCGCTGGTATCTGCAGGCCCCGAACAGCTGGCTTGGGTTAGAGGTGCTGGAGTCTGTCAGTGGCAGTCAGTACCGCGCTGTGTTGGAGGTTGGTCTCGACCCGTTGTCGTTCGACGAACCGGTTGCAAGCCGACAGGTGTTCATTGAATGGCTTCAGCCCCTGTACAGCATTCGGGGTGGTCAGTTACGCAGCCTGGAGCAGCGGCTGCTGGCAGACCCGATTGACCAGATGCATGGTTTCGATGGCGGTCAGCCTACTGATTCCGACCGCTTCACCGATGCACTGGCGATCGATAATTACCGTACCCGAAAAGAAGTTGACCCCGATCAACCGAGCATCGAGTTTACCGCGAGCAATGGCGAGTTGATGTACGTCAGCGGCCAATGGACCTTTGAGGATAAGTCCGCAACATCCTCGCTGCAACAATGGGCCGTGGCCGCCGGACTCGACACGCCCGAAGGTAGCGTGGCGCTGACTTATCGGCGCGACGACGGCTTTGACGCCGGTCTCTTTGGCAGTTCCATTCTGTGGCAGCGCGATGGTTTGCAATTGGGAGGCAGTGTCTTGTATCGGGAAGAGGTCGTCGCCTGGGATATGGTGGGCGCCTATCAGGCCGGTACCGTGATCAGCAAATTAAGTTACGGGCGCGACGGGCAGACAGACTCGACAGACGAGGTCAGTTACTGGGCGTTTGGTATCGATCAGGTGTTCAGCGATTCCATTCTCAACTATTCCGAAATGCATTGGCAGCCCGAGCCCGAACAATGGCGTTGGATGACCGGCTTTCGCCTCACCTTCTAACACCCCTCACGGGCCCGGAGTCACGGTCAGGCCTGGCATGGGCAGCGTTTCCAGCCGGTCGGTATAAAGGGATTTCGGGTCAAATTGCGGGTCGGGAAAGGCCCGCAGCAACACATTGTAGTACCGTCTGATGTTAGCAACATAGACCACCGGCTCCCGGCCCCGGGCATAGCCAAAGCGGGTGTAGGGGTGCCATTCTTTCAAAGCCAGCTTGGGTAAATGCTGGCGCACATCGATCCACGAATCCGGGTCGTCACCCAGTGTCTCGGTAATAATGCGGGCATCTTCCAGATGTCCGGCCCCGACGTTATAGGAGGCCAGCGCCATCCAGGTTCGATCGGGCTCCTGAATGCGTTCGGGTACACGCCGGTGAAGGCTCGCCAGATAGCGACTGCCCGCCTGAATGCTTTGCTGAGGGTCCAGTCGATTGTCGATACCCATTTCACGCGCCGTTATCAGCGTTACCATCATCAACCCCCGCACACCGGTTGGCGAGACTGCATTGCGGCGCCAGTGACTTTCCTGATAAGCCACAGCCGCCAGAAGCCGCCAGTCGAGCCCGGTCAGCTCGGCCTGTTCGCGAAAATCAGCTTCATATTCGGGCAGTCGGGAGGTGATGTGGCGCTCGAACGTCAGGTTGCCAACGTAGTCAAAGTCCCGGGTATGGCCGAGGTAGCGATCTTCGAGTCGGGGTATCAGTTCTGTCTGTTCCAGTTCGCGCACGGCGCTGTTGACCGCATCAATCAGAGAACGATCTCTGTGGTTGCGGAACAGAGGTGCCACTGGCCGGTTGTGTTCGGTCAGCGGGTCGAAGCGCTGGTTGGGGAAAAACGGCCGCATGACCAGGTAATCGCGTTCATCAAGCAACGCCATGTCGAGTTCGCCCATGTCGATTCGGGTCATCAGCTCGGCTGGCCCGGCATTGGTTTGAGTCATCTGTAAGCCTGGATGATCGGCGGCTATTCGGGCGCTGAGGTTGCCGTGGCTGACCGGGTCCAGTGTTGCAATCTGCTGCTGGTCGAGATCTGGCGCTGCGCTGGCCATCTCCCGGGCCAGACCGACCCGGGTCATCAGATAGGGTAGTCCGGGCGTAAACAATGGTTGATTCTCATTGTATGAGGTGCCGGTAAGCGCCATGTCCACGGCCCCGGCGGCTAGCGCGCGGTACAGATCTGACAGATCTGTAACCGCGAAGAGTTGCACCTTGACCCCCAGTTCCTGGCCCAACAATTGGGCCAGGTCGTACTCCAGGCCTGCCATGGTCTGATCATACTGAACGTAGACGCCGTCGGTTTCGCGAATGGCGATGATCAGGGTGTCGCGTGCCTGGACCCGCTGCCAGTGGTTGTGCCAGGTAAAACCGGTCGCCACCCAGAGGCCGACACCCGCCAGCAAGAGCACCAGAATACCGCGGCGACAGAAAGAAATAATTGATCGTCTGGTCAGCAAAAAGTGAGGTCCCCGGAGTTTGATGTCGCTGTGATTGCAGTGCCATTTTACCTGTTTTTCGGCTACCATACGCGCCGATTTTTGCCCGCATTCAGAACAGGCCCCCGATATGCTGATACTCCGAGGAAATCCCGTTTTATCCACCTTTCGCCGCCAGCGCTTGCTGGCCCGTCTGTCGACTGTGCTGGATGCCGGGGTCTGTTCCCGGATTCGGGATATTTACGCGGAGTATGTGCATTTTGCCGAAACATCGGATGCCCTGACGGACCCGGAGCATGCCATTCTGGAGCAGTTGTTGCGCTACGGCCCCCGCGTTGAATCCGAATCGACTGAGGGTAACCTGGTCTGGGTTTTACCTCGTTTTGGTACCATTTCACCCTGGTCGAGCAAGGCTACTGACATTGCCAGAAACAGTGGTCTATCGTCCATAGTGCGGCTCGAACGCGGCATTCAGTATTGCATTCGGACCGATGCGCCCCTCAGTGAGGAGCAGTTACGGCAGGTTGGTCGGGCGCTGCACGACCGGATGACTGAATCCGTGGTGTTTCAAACACCCGATGCAGATCAGCTATTCAGTCATCACGAACCGGAACCATTGCGTCACGTTGGCATTCTCGACGGCGGCCGGGCGGCACTCGCCGAGGCCAATCAGACCCTGGGCCTGGCGCTGGCAGACGATGAAATGGATTACCTGGTCGAGGCGTATCAGCGTCTGGAGCGCGACCCCACCGACGTCGAATTGATGATGTTCGCCCAGGCCAACTCCGAACATTGCCGACACAAAATTTTTAATGCAACCTGGACCATCGACGGCGAAGAGCAACCCTGGTCGCTGTTCAAGATGATCAAGAACACCTACCAGCACAATTCAGCCGGTGTGCTGTCTGCCTATAAAGATAATGCGGCGGTGGTTGAGGGCTTTCGTACCGGGCGTTTTTACCCGGATGCGGATCATCAATACCGCCACCACGAAGAAAACGTTCACATTCTGTTTAAAGTTGAAACTCACAACCACCCGACGGCCATCGCGCCCTTTGCCGGTGCAGCAACCGGGGCTGGCGGCGAGATCCGCGATGAGGGCGCGACCGGAACGGGCGGTAAGCCCAAGGCGGGACTGGCCGGGTTCAGTGTCTCGGATCTCAACATTCCGGGCTTCGTTCACCCCTGGGAGAGCCAGTATGGCAAGCCGGGGCGTATTGTCTCGGCGCTGGATATCATGATCGATGGACCGCTTGGCGCCGCTGCTTTTAACAACGAATTCGGCCGACCCAACTTGCTCGGCTATTTCCGTACCTTTGAAATGTCAGCGACCGGTGTCAACGGCACCGAAGTGCGCGGCTACCACAAGCCGATCATGATTGCCGGAGGCTACGGCAACATCCGTGAAGACCACGTTGATAAGGCGTGGGATGCAGTACCGGCTGGCTCAGCCCTGATCGTATTGGGTGGCCCGGCGATGCAGATCGGTCTGGGCGGCGGTGCTGCCTCTTCGATGGACAGTGCCGAGGGTAATGAGGATCTGGATTTTGCCTCGGTTCAACGGGGCAACCCGGAAATGGAGCGGCGTTGTCAGGAGGTTATTGACCGTTGCTGGCAGTTGGGAGCCAATAATCCGGTGGCTTTTATTCATGATGTGGGTGCCGGTGGGCTGTCGAACGCCTTTCCCGAACTCGTGAATGACGGTGGCCGGGGTGGTGATTTTGAACTGCGCGACATTCCAAACGATGAACCCGGCATGTCACCTCTGGCGGTCTGGAGCAATGAAAGCCAGGAACGCTACGTGCTGGCCGTTACACCAGAGCGGCTGGCCGAGTTCGAAGCCATCTGTCAGCGCGAGCGTTGCCCGTTCGCGGTGATCGGCACGGCGACGGAACACCGCCAACTGGTTTTGAATGATCGGCATTTTGGCAATAAAGCTGTCGATATGCCGCTGGATATTTTGCTTGGCAAGGCACCGCGCATGGAGCGTCAGTTCGAGCGCCAGAGTTTCGAACCCAGCCCATTCTCGACCAAAGGCATTGATCTGCATGATGCCGCCGAACGAGTACTGCGACTGCCGGCCGTTGCCAGCAAGAGCTTTCTTATTACCATCGGCGACCGGTCCATCACCGGCATGGTCGCTCGAGATCAGATGGTCGGGCCCTGGCAAATTCCGGTAGCGGATGCCGCCGTTACCACCACCGGATTTTCCGGCTACACCGGCGAAGCCATGGCGATGGGCGAACGCACACCACTGGCACTGTTGAATGCACCGGCGTCTGGTCGGATTGCGGTCGCCGAGGTGCTGACCAACCTGGCTTCTGTGTCGATCGGAGAGCTCGATCAGGTGCGTCTGTCGGCCAACTGGATGGCGGCAGCGGGCCACCCCGGTGAGGACCAGGCGTTATTTGATACAGTCAAGGCGGTGGGTTTGGAATTGTGTCCGGAATTGGGTCTGACTATACCGGTCGGGAAGGATTCCATGTCGATGCGCACCACCTGGGACGAAAAAGACCGCACCAAGGCGGTGACCGCACCGCTCAGTGTGATCATTTCCGGTCTGGCACCGGTGCTGGACGTGCGCAAAACCGTCACCCCCGAACTGCGCACCGACCGGGGCGAGACCGACCTGATTTTGGTCGACCTGGGGCGTGGCCAGAACCGCCTGGGTGGTTCTGCACTGGCTCAGGTGTATCGCAAAGTCGGCGCTGAGCCAGTCGATCTGGACGACAGCGAAGACATGAAAGCCTTTTGGGCGGTGATGCAGGGGCTGGTCGCTGACGGCAAACTGCTTGCCTACCACGACCGCTCCGACGGCGGTGTGTTTGCGACGCTGTGTGAAATGGCGTTTGCCGGGCGCACCGGTATTGATGTTCGGGTTGAGCGGTTTGCCGGCGATGATCTGACGGCGGCTCTGTTCGCCGAGGAATTGGGGGCGGTGATCCAGGTCGCTCGGCCACAGACCGAAGCGGTATTGCAACAACTGACTGCGGCCGGACTGGGCGATTGCGCGGCGGTGATTGGTCAGTGCAATGACGATGATTTCATTCGTTTCTGTAACGAAGAAGAGGAAGTGCTGGTTAAGCCACGCACAGATTTACTGCGCCTGTGGACAGAGACCAGCTACCGCCTTCAAGCCATGCGCGATAACGAAGCCTGTGCCCGCCAGGAATACGATGCCTGGCTGAACGCCAATGACCCGGGCTTGCATGCCCGTCTGACGTTCGATCCGAACAGCGATGTGACCCAGTCCGTTGATTCGAAGGTGCGCCCTAAAGTTGCCGTTTTAAGGGAGCAGGGCGTTAACGGCCAGGTGGAAATGGCCGCCGCCTTTGACCGCGCCGGTTTTGACACCGTTGATGTGCATATGAGCGACTTGTTGTCCGGTCGACGCTCGCTCAGCGAGTTTCGCGGTCTGGTTGCCTGTGGCGGGTTCTCGTACGGGGATGTTTTGGGTGCGGGTGAAGGCTGGGCTAAAACCATTCGCTTTAACGACACAGTGCGAGAAATGTTCCGCGCCTTTTTCCACGACCCCTCAACGTTTTCGCTGGGTGTCTGCAACGGCTGTCAGATGCTGTCGAACCTGCGCGACCTGATGCCGGGCACCGACCACTGGCCGCACTTTGTGCGCAATGAGTCGGAGCAGTTTGAAGCCCGGACCGTTATGGTCGACATTCCCGAATCACCCTCTATTTTCCTCGCTGGTATGGCTGGGTCGCGTTTGCCGATTCCCGTTGCACACGGCGAAGGCCTCACCGAGTTTCGTGATCAGGCGCATGTGGATGAAGCGGCCAGCAGTGGCCTGGTTGCGTTGCGCTATGTCGATAACTATGGCGACGCGACCATGCGCTATCCGTTCAACCCCAATGGCTCTGCCGCGGGGATGACCGGCTTTACCAACAGCGATGGCCGCATCACCATCATGATGCCGCATCCGGAACGGGTGTTCCGGGCCGTAACCAACTCCTGGCGGCCCGATCACTGGCAGGAAGACGGCCCCTGGTTGCGTATGTTCCGTAATGCCCGCGTCTGGGTCGGGTAAGCGTGGGCGAATTTCTGCTCGTCTTTGGTGTCACGCTCTTTGTCATTGTCGGGGTTACTTTGGCGATGATCTGGGGTAAGGCGCCGGTTTATCGCCCAACCCAGGACAGCGTTCAGGGCTTAATTACCCGGGCGCTTGAGGGTGAGGCCAGAGAAGATGAGTGGCAGTTCTTTCTGGATATGCCCATCCGTCACGACCCGGATTTGGAAGCACTGCGTAAGGACTGTGCTCAATTGCAAGACGAGCAGGGGTTGCGGCCCCGGGCAGGGAAGGTTCGGTTCAAGGAAGCCGGGCAGATTCGTTTACGGCATTTTCTGAGCCGCCTGGAACAGGGCGGTTCCAAGTCTTTTTAACTCAAGTTTCGGAGTTCGGTTCAACTCAAAGGCGTTGGCCCGCACCGGATACCGGGTATGCCTCTGTGGGGAACTCCGAAACTTGAGTTTTTAAACTAGCCATCAAATACAGCACCGGTTGGTCGTGTCGCTCCTGCGAGGGTATCTGAGGCAGGGATGCCGAAGTTAAGCTTACATGGATGTATTCACAGCGACCTCGCAGGAGCGACACGGCCATCCGGCGCGGGCTAGTGGCTTGGCGGTAAAAACAAACTCAGAACCTGTGTTAGTCAGTCTCTAAAAAACGTTCCAAAATTCTCAGAAACGCAGCGGGTTTTTCCGCGTGTGGCCAGTGGCCCGCACCTTCAATAACTTTCGCCTTGGCTTCGGGAAAGCGCTCCATAATGATTGGCTGGTCGCTGGTCTGAATGTACTGGCTGTTCATGCCTTTGATAAAGAGCGTCGGGCCGGTGTAGGGGTGTTCAAAGCCGGGCTCGCTGGCGATGCTGTCATACTGCTGTTGCAGGGCTTCCAGGTTGAAGCGCCAGGCGAGCTGACCAGCGTCGTTACGGTACAGGCTTTTCAGGATGAACTGTCGGATACCCGTTGTTTCGATGCCGTCTTTGAGGGCTTCGTCTATCTCTGAGCGGTTCTTGTACTGACTCAGGTCTGTATTGGCCAGGGCGCGAAAAATATCCTGATGGTGTGGCGGGTAGGCACGCGGTGCTATGTCGACGATGATCAGCTTGTTGATGTTCGGCTGGGAATTGTTAAGCGCCATCTGCATGGCGACTTTGCCGCCCATCGAATGACCGAGCAGGGCTGTATTCTCAATGCCCTGAGCTGACATCCAGTCGCTAACCGCTTCGGCAAAAACCGGATAGGACTGTTGCTTTACCCAGGGTGAACGCCCATGGTTGGGCAGATCCAGCAAGTGCACGCGGTAGTGCTCCGATAACGACTTGGCGATGCTGCGCCAGTTATCGCCACTGCCAAACAAACCGTGCAGTATGACCAGATCAGGCCCTGAACCCAGGGTGTCGCTGTACAGTTCCATGATGTCTCGGAGTCTCCTGTTGGGTGAGCCGGGTATGTTACCAGAGGTATGTTATGCAATGTCGTTCCGGCTGCGGTGCCTGCTGCATCGCACCGTCCATCCATCAGGCATTTTATGGTATGCCAGCGGGTAAGGCCGCCGGTGAGCGCTGTGTCCATTTGCTGGAAGACGCACGCTGCGCGCTGTTTGGGCGTCCGGAGCGGCCTGATGTTTGTTCGGCGTTTCAGGCTGAAACGGAGTTCTGTGGTACGACTCGCGAACAAGCCGTGCAGATACTGGATGCTCTGGAGATCAGCTCGAAACCCCCGGGCTGATAAAGCACCTGGGGTGCACTACTCAAAACCTTTCTTACAGATCAAGGCCCTTCTTACAGAAAGGCAGCCTGAGCGGTGGCGGCCTCTCGCTCGAGTTCGGCATAGCGTGGGTCGTCATGATCGTTCGGGAGCGGCAGCCGTTCAAAGGCGGTCCCGTTTTTACGCTTTAACTTAGTTTAGCAGCTCAAGAGGTATCTGCCGCTCACTGTCCAGATAGAGTGCTGGTGTGTCCGGGGCGAGCTTAATCATGGCCAGGCCCAGGCACTGTTCGCCATCGGCCACCCAGTTGATCCAGGTGCCTGCAGTCCCAGTGGCCGAGTAAACCTCAGGGCGGTCGGGTGCTGTATCGCCTTGCCAGCGCAGGCGCTGCAGTCCTCGCTTGCTCTGTCCTTTATAGTGAAGCCGGGAAATCACTTCCTGGCCAGTGTAGCAGCCTTTATTGAAGGAAAGACCGTCCAGTTGTTCCAGTCCAATCGACTGAGGCACAAATTCACCGGTCTGGCTGGCTTCAATCCAGGGGTACCCGGCCAGAATGTCGAGTCGTTGCCAGCCTGAGACTGGTTGAACCAAGGCGCTTTCAATCTGTTCCATCAGGGGTTCGTAGTCGTCTGCGGTAGCGGCCAGCCAGAGCTGGGCGCGACCATCGGGTAGCATGAAGGCGAAATGCTCCCCCTTGTGCCAGACACCCTGGTTAGCCTCACCCAGGGTACGGGTCAGCCAGCCCTCTGTTTCCGGACCAGACAGCCCCAGGCCATGGAGGGCCAGGCTCTGATTGGTCAGTTTTGAGCCGCGAAAGAAGGGGATGTACTTGCCCAGATGGCGTTGTAATGGGTCTGCGGAACTGTGGTGAACCACCAGTTTGACAGTTGTCGGTTCTGCAGGCAGCAGGACATTCCAGACGTTGGCCACAACGCGCCCCTTGGGGGTACAGAACGCACCGGGCGATGGCTGTTGCGGGACGCGCTTCAGGTAATCCTGAGTGCCCTGACCCTGTAAAAAAGTGAGGGCATCTGAGCCAGAGATGTCGAGCACAGCCAGATGATCCAGCGGGTAAAAGACTGGCCCGTTGTCGGGCTGGTCGGCTTCATGGGAATGTTTCATTGCCGGATGCATGATGTCAGAGTCCGTGATTGGCAGGATAAAAAGTATTCAGGTTCCGGTAGTGCAGACTATAGCGCTGAACAAACCGCAACGGCAGAGGTTCGGATTGCGCTCTGTTTGCTGGTACACTTTGCCCTTACCGGTCGGAATCATCAAGGGTTCCGGCGTTTTGACCGTTGGCTTGAGTGTGGGCGTTGTAACGTGGATATGACAGAAGAACAGGCTTTGGTGCACCGCCGTCTCTGGTGGCACAGTCGGCGTGGCATGCTCGAACTGGATGTACTGCTGGTGCCTTACACCGAATCGGTTTATCCGCAGTTGAGTGAAGATGATCAGCGCATCTATCGCCGCCTGATCGATAATGAAGACCAGGATCTGTGGAACTGGTTTTTGGAAAAATCCTCCCCCGAAGACGCTGAGCTGGCGTACATGGTGCGCAAGATACTGGACCGTGTCCAACCCGATTGAGTGCCAGTTGCAGCCTTCGCGGCTGCGCTGGCTGATGATGTCGGCCCCGCCGGTGATCTGTCTGATTCTGCTTGGCTTCAGTGCGCTTCCACTCTGGTTTCTGGGTGCTTTGACGTTGGTGCTGGGCGTGGTTCTGGTGCACGGTATTCTTGCTGAGCCACAACCCCGCTATCTGCGCTGGGCCGGTGCCGACGTCTGGCTATATGATCAGTTGACGTCTGCCAAGGCCGAGCAATACCAATGGCAAGGGGGCGGTCGGCGCAACGCGCTCTATATACGCCTGGCACTGATCTGCGTGGATACCGGATACCGGCGCGATCTGATGATCTGGCGTGACAGCGTGACTGACCCGAGTTGGCGCAGCCTGAACGCCTGGTTCCGCATTCAGGCCAGTTCGCTGCGTCGTGACCCGTCAAACCTGTAAAAAATTCAGCGTTTTCGCTCTGGGGAAAGTACCGTTATTTCTGTCTGTTCCTGAGGCTCGGGGTAGGTCCGGGTATAATGCAGTCCGCGACTTTCCTTGCGCGACAGGGCCGATTCAATGATGAGTTCTGCCACGACTACCAGGTTGCGCAATTCCAGCAGGTCGGAACTGACCCGAAAGTTGGCGTAATAATCCTGAATTTCCTGCTTTAGTAGCCTTACCCGGCGCAGCGCTCGTTCAAGACGCTTGTCGCTGCGTACAATGCCTACGTAGTCCCACATAAAGCGGCGGATTTCATCCCAGTTGTGGCTGATCACGACTTTTTCATCGGAATCGGACACTCTGGATTCATCCCAGAGTGGCAGGTCGTCCGGATCACCGGGTGACGGGGCACTGGCGAGAATGTCTTCAGCGGCCATCCGCGCGAATACGATGCACTCCAGCAAAGAATTTGAGGCCAGTCGGTTGGCACCGTGCAACCCGGTATAGGCGCATTCGCCTGCTGCGTAAAGGCCAGCGAGATCAGTGCGGGCGTGCAGGTCGGTGCGGATGCCGCCACAGGTATAGTGCGCGGCTGGCACGACTGGAATGGGTTCGCGGGTCATGTCATAACCAAAGCTCAGGCAGCGTTCGTGAATGGTGGGGAAATGACTGCGAATGAACGAGGCCGGTTTGTGGCTGATGTCCAGATACAGATTGTCCGCGCCCAGGCGTTTCATTTCATGGTCGATGGCGCGGGCTACAATGTCCCGCGGGGCCAGCTCGCCGCGCTCGTCAAAGCGGTGCATGAACCGGTCGCCATTGGGCAGCTTCAATAACCCGCCTTCACCGCGCACCGCTTCGGAAATCAAGAAGGACTTGGCCTTGGGGTGGTACAGGCAGGTGGGATGAAACTGATTGAATTCCATGTTCACTACCCGGCAGCCAGCGCGCCAGGCCATGGCGATGCCGTCGCCGGTGGCCCCATCTGGGTTGCTGGTAAACAGATACACCTTGCTGGCTCCGCCGCTGGCAATGACCGTTGAACGGGCGCCAATGGTCACCACCCGGTCGTTGCGACGGTCGAGTACGTAAGCGCCGAGGCATCGGTCGGGAGTATCGGAGGCGCCAGACACCTTGTTGTGGGTGATCAGATCCACGGCAATGTGCTGTTCCAGTACATGGATGTTGGCGCGCTGCTGAACGTTGCGTACCAGCGTTTCAGAGATGGCCCGTCCGGTGGCATCGGCGGCGTGAATGATGCGACGATGACGATGGCCGCCTTCCCGGGTCAGATGGTAGTCGACTTCAGATCCGTCCTCGTGAGTGAAGGGAACGCCCTGATCGATTAGCCACTGAATGGCACTGGCCGAACGTTCAACGGTGTGACGCACGGCTTTGAGTTCGCACAGCCCGGCACCTGCTTTGAGGGTATCGGCGACGTGATCGTCGACGGAATCCACCTTGTCCAGAACGGCTGCGACGCCACCCTGTGCCCAGGCGGTCGACCCCCAGCCCAGCTTACCCTTGCAGACCAGATAAATATTCAGGGTGCGGGGCAGGCTGAGGGCCAGCGTCAGGCCAGCCGCGCCGGTGCCGATGACCAGGACATCAGCGGACAATCGTGAAGGCATGAGGGCATACTCCGTGCGCGAGTGAAATGGCCTGGGCTTGTGCTACCCGGCGTATAAGTCGCCAGTATAACCAAACTCGGCTCGGTTGCTCACCCCGGGTGACACGACAAGTGCCGGTGCATTGTTGGCTAGCGGTGAGTCGGTATAATGAAATGCATGTAATACACAACGAGCGAATGCTGAGTGGTCGAAGAACGTGGTCAGGTAATTAACGTTAGCGCAGAAGGCGCCGTCGTCGCTGTGGTGCAAACCAGCGCCTGTCAGAGTTGCAAGGCCCGGCAAGGGTGCGGTCAGGCCGTGTTAAGTGAGTGGGGTAGCACCGATCGTCAGGATGCCAAAAACCATTTCTTTATCGACAAAACCGGCATTCAACCGGAGCTGGCGTTGCGGCCGGGTGATGTTGTTCGCCTGGGTATTCCCGAAGATGCGTTGTCGCGTGCCGCCGTCTGGATGTACCTCTGGCCTCTGTTACCAGTCTTTTTTGTGCTCTGGGCAGGGACTCAGCTGTCTATTCCGGAACCGGCTCAATTGCTAACGGCTCTCCTGGCCGGAGCCGCCGCTGTTGTTGTAACCCGCTGGCGCTTTGCCACCCCGGGTCAGACAGGGAGGCCGCGCATTCTGTCGATCGAGACTCCGGCGACGGCGGTGTTCGCCCGCGAAGCCGGGTAACTCTGCTGTCCGGGCTAATCTACAGGGCGTAAATGGGGTGTAAAACGAACACCCCGGGCGCTTTGATAAGACACACTTAGGCCTAACATCACTGTTTAACTCAAAGCCGAGTGGAGTACTCATTCATGTTGCAACGGACATCCATCGTTACCGCAGTCGTGGGCGTTTTGTTACTGGCGAGCCAGGCCATGGCCGAAGGCTTGCCAGATTTTACCGGGCTGGTCGAGGATCATTCGCCATCGGTCGTTAAAATCACCACCTCAACCGCACCCGTCGAGCGATCAGCTCAGCAGGGTAATGGGCAGCAGCAGGTACCTGAATTTTTCCGTTATTTTTTTGGTGACCAGTTGCCCCCTGATTTTGATTTTCAGCAGCCTAACCCAACGCCGCGAGAGGGGCTTGGGTCTGGTTTTATTTTATCTGAAGACGGCTACATCCTGACCAACAATCATGTGATTGACGGGGCAGACGATGTTCGGGTAATGCTGACCAATGGCACCTCTTATGAAGCCGAGGTGATTGGTACCGACCCGCAAAGCGATGTGGCACTGTTGAAGGTTGAAGCGGAAGATTTGCATGCAGTGACCATTGGCAGCAGCGAAAACCTGAAGGTTGGCGAATGGGTGCTGGCGATTGGTTCGCCGTTCAACTTTGAATATTCCGTCACCGCAGGCATCGTCAGCGCCAAGGGGCGTGCTCTGGGCGGTTCAGACCGGTATGTCCCCTTCATTCAGACCGATGTGGCAATTAACCCCGGTAATTCGGGCGGGCCCTTGTTTAACCTCGATGGCGAAGTCGTAGGCATCAACTCCCAGATCTACACCCGCTCCGGGGGCTTTATGGGTGTGTCCTTCGCCATCCCCATCGATATTGCCATGAACATTGCCGATCAGTTGCGTGAGACCGGTGAGGTTAAGCGCGGTTGGCTGGGGGTCGAAATGTATCCGCCGTTCAATGAAAATCTTGAGCTGGCACAGTCCATGGGGCTTGAACGAGCTGAAGGTGCACTGATCGCCCGGGTGTTTGAAGGCAGCCCTGCTCAGCAGGGCGGTATCCGGGCCGACGACATCATCCTTGAATTCGATGGCAAACCTGTACGTCGTTACTCTGACCTGCCACCTCTGGTGGGGCGGGTGAAGCCGGAGAGCACCGTCGATGTGCTGGTATTGCGCAATGGTGAACGAGAAACGCTGGACGTGACCATCGGCGTGCTGGATGAAACGACGGTGGCCGCTCAGGCGGCACCGCTCGAACCCAGTTCAGATAATTCCCTGAACATCATCGTGGTAGATGCTGGCGACCGGGATGGTGTTCTGGTTGAGGAGGTCTTGTCTGGCCCCGCTGAAGAGGCCGGTTTGCAGACTGGAGATGTCATCACCATGATGGGTGGCTCCTTTGTCCGCGATAAAGAAGACTTTGACCGCATTGTGCGCGAATTACCGCAAAATGGTGCAGTGGCAGTGCGGATCCTGCGTGGCACCAACATCGTTTATCTGGCCATCCCCACCGAGTAGTACCCCAAGCCCCGACCGGTCACCGTCGGCCGGGGCTGTCATGGTGTTCACAGGCCAAATGGTTTAAACTCGCGACCCCATTTTTAAGCTGAGTATTTGCTTCTGTGAGCAGTGATCTCTCCCACATACGAAATTTCTCCATCATCGCCCATATCGACCACGGCAAATCCACACTGGCAGACCGTTTTATTCAGGTGTGTGGCGGCCTGACAGAACGTGAGATGGCTGAGCAGGTGCTGGACTCCATGGATCTGGAGCGTGAACGGGGCATCACCATCAAGGCGCAGAGCGTGACCCTGGATTACAAGGCACGTGACGGCAAAGTCTATCAGCTGAATTTCATCGATACGCCCGGGCACGTTGACTTTGCCTATGAAGTCTCCCGGTCGTTGTTTGCCTGTGAAGGAGCGTTACTGGTCGTAGATGCGGCTCAGGGTGTCGAAGCCCAGTCAGTGGCCAACTGTTACACCGCTATCGAGCAAGGCCTGGAGGTCGTGCCGGTACTGAATAAGATGGACCTGCCCCAGGCAGAGCCCGAGCGTGTCGCCCAGGAAATAGAAGAGATCATCGGCATCGACGCGCACGATGCGGTGCATGCTTCGGCCAAAAGCGGACTGGGCATTGAAGATGTGCTTGAGCAACTGATTGAGCGCATTCCTCCGCCGGTCGGGAATCTGGACGGTGACCTGCAGGCGCTGATCATCGATTCATGGTTCGACAACTACCTGGGCGTAGTGTCACTGGTCCGGGTTCGTCATGGCACTCTGAACAAGGGTGACAAGATTATTATCAAAAGCACCGGCCGCATTCATGTGGTCGACAAGCTCGGTATTTTTACGCCCAAAATGGCCGAAAAAAACCGGCTCAGAGCTGGCGAAGTTGGTTTTATCTGCGCGTCCATCAAGGAAATTCGCGGTGCCCCGGTCGGGGATACCATCACCCTGTCCAGTACGCCGAATGTCGCCGCCGTACCCGGTTTTAAAAAGAGCAAACCGCAGGTCTATGCGGGTTTGTTTCCGGTGTCGGCCGATGACTACGAAGACTTCCGTACCGCCCTTGAAAAGCTCAGCCTGAACGATGCCAGCCTGTTCTATGAGCCGGAAAGTTCCGATGCACTGGGCTTTGGCTTTCGCTGTGGTTTCCTCGGTATGTTGCACATGGAGATCATTCAGGAACGTCTTGAGCGCGAATACGACCTGGATCTGATCATCACGGCACCAACGGTGGTCTATGAGATCATGAAAACAGACGGTGAGGTCATTTTCGTTGATAACCCGTCCAAACTGCCTGCGGTTAACAACATTGAAGAGTTTCGGGAACCCATAGTGCGGGCGTCGATTCTGGTGCCTCAGGAGCATGTCGGCAATGTCATTACGCTGTGTATGGAAAAGCGTGGCGTGCAGCGTGACATGCAGTTTCTGGGTGGCCAGGTGGCGCTCGAATACGACTTGCCCATGGCCGAAATCGTAATGGATTTCTTTGACCGGCTCAAATCGGTCAGCCGCGGCTTCGCCTCGCTGGACTTCGCCTTTGATCGTTTTGAAGCGTCAAAGTTGACGCGGCTTGATGTACTGGTAAACGGGGACAGGGTGGATGCGCTGGCCGTCATCATGCACCAGGATCATGTGCAACGCCGTGGTCGTTTGTTGTGTGAAAAAATGAAGGAACTGATTCCCCGGCAAATGTTTGATGTGGCGGTGCAGGCTGCCATCGGTAATCAGGTTGTGGCTCGGACCACGGTAAAGGCCTTGCGCAAGAACGTGACCGCAAAATGCTACGGCGGTGATGTCAGCCGCAAGAAAAAGCTGTTGCAACGTCAGAAAGAAGGTAAGAAGCGGATGAAGCAGGTCGGTTCCGTATCGATCCCGCAGGATGCCTTCCTGGCTATTTTGAAAGTGGATAGTTAAGAGCCACTGATTTGCATAAGGACTGTATGGAATGAACGTGATTGTGCTTTTTTGGGCCAGCCTGGTTATGACGGTGGTGCTAGCGGCGGCAATTTTTATCCGGCAGCGGCGCCGTCTGGCGGCAGCGGGCGCACAAAGCGACTGGAACCGGGAGCAGCTGGAAGCGCTGTTTGCGCCCAGCGGGCTGGAGCGGGGGCTGGGCTATGCCTTGCTGGTGCTGTTGCTGGCTCTGATTTGGCAGACCATTCAGCAAAGTTTTGATTTCGCCTTATTGTTGGCTGTTGCGACCCTGGTTACCGGGCTCGTGTATCTGGCCGATGTGCTGCTGTTGCGGGCCGATCGTCGCAAAGTACTGGCGGCCGCAGAACAGAACATGGCGGATTTCAAGACCGTTCGTGAAGATTTGAATGTAGAGCCCGGCTTGATTGAAAACAGCCGGTCGTTCTTTCCGGTTTTGCTGATCGTGTTTGTATTACGCAGTTTTCTGTTTGAACCGTTTCAGATTCCATCGGGTTCCATGAAGCCGACGCTGGAAATTGGTGACTTTATCATCGTTAACCGCTTCACTTACGGGCTGCGCATGCCGGTGACCAATGACGTTATTGTCCCGGTTAGTCAGCCCGAGCGCGGGGATGTCATCGTGTTCCGGCCGCCGCATGAACCCAGCAAAAACTTTATTAAACGTGTCGTAGGTCTTCCGGGTGACTTGATCCAGTACGACTATGGCCGGCGTCAGTTGAGCATCAATGGCGAGGAAATAGAGATCGCTTTTGAACAACGGACTGCAGACGCAGAAGGTCGCTACACTCTGTACAGTGAGCAACTGGGCGATATAGAACATCTTATCTATCAGAACCAGTCAGGCCCAAACCGCCATCCCCACGAGTGGGTGCCCGCCGCGGGTGTTCAGGTGCCCGGGGGTCATTACTTTGTGATGGGTGATAACCGTGACGCAAGTCACGATTCCCGGTACTGGGAGGGGCAGCGTCGTCTGGAACAGAGCGACTATAATAACCAGGGTAACAATGCCTGGGGCTTTGTGGACGAAAACGCCATTCTGGGTGAGGCGGTGGCTGTCTGGATGACCTGGAAAGGCTGGTACCCCAGTTTCGCGCGCCTGGGGGCTATTGACTAACCTACCGGACTGCGAGAGTTTACCCTGACGCAGAGGGCCGCCCATTCACGGGTAGCCCTTCGACTTTACGATACCGGCAATGCGACGGGCATTGCTCCAAACAGGAACGAACGACAATGCGGACTCCGAAGCGTGAGCAGGGCATGACGATTCTTTCAATGGCCATACTGCTGCTTATGGTCATTTTTTTCGGCACGCTGATCATCAAGTTATCCGGGCCCTATTATGATCAGTTCACCATCGACCAGATGATCAGCCGTACCAGTCAGGATATGAGTGGTAGCGAGTTTTTGGAATCTGAATTCAGAGACCGGATCTCCAAGAATCTGGATATCAATAACATTGAAATCGATCTGAGCCGAGATTTAACCTTTGATTTACGCGCCAGCGAGCCCAAGGTCATTCTCGATTATGAAAAACGGGTGCATATCGCTGCAAACATTGATGTGGTGCTGACCTTTTATGAAGAATACGGACTCTGACCAGTGTCATTAATGATCGAACGGCTCAGCCAGCGGCTGGGTTATCAGTTTAACGACGCGGCGTTATTGCAACAGGCGCTGACGCACCGCAGCTTTTCCCGCAAGAATAACGAGCGCCTCGAGTTCCTGGGTGATGCCATTCTGAACTGCACCATTGCCCAGCAGTTGTATGACCGTTTTCCGAAAGCACGTGAAGGCCAGCTGTCCCGGTTAAGGGCGCATCTGGTAAAAGGCGAAACCCTGGCTGAACTGGGCCGCGAGTTTGAACTGGGTGAGTGTTTACGCCTGGGCAGTGGTGAATTGAAAAGCGGTGGTTTCCGGCGCGACAGCATTCTTGCCGATGCGGTTGAGGCTATTATCGGCGCCATCAGTCTTGATCACTCACTGGATACGGCCCAGAGTGTTATTGTTCAGTGGTTTGAACTGCGGCTGCAGGAACTGAACCTGAGCGACAACATCAAGGATTCCAAAACCCGCCTGCAGGAGTTTTTGCAATCCAGAAAAGCCCCTTTACCGCAATACAGTGTGCGAGAAGTGACAGGCGAGGCGCATGATCAGACGTTTACCGTTGATTGTGAAGTCGACGGTCTGGAACAACCAACCGTCGGTGCCGGTAACAGTCGTCGTATTGCGGAACAGGAAGCCGCTCGCGCGGCCCTGAAAGCGCTCGGAGAGCATGCAAAGTGAATGAACCCTATGAATTAACAACCCGGTGTGGCTTTGTAGCCATTGTGGGTCGGCCAAACGTCGGCAAATCAACCCTGATGAATCACGTTCTGGGCCAGAAGGTGTCTATTACCTCGCGCAAACCCCAGACCACCCGCCACCGGGTGATGGGCATTCACAGCGAAGGCGACGTGCAGATGATCTTCGTCGATACGCCGGGTATGCATCGCGGCGAAGAGAAAGCCATTAACCGCTATATGAACCGGGCCGCTGATTCGGCGTTGGCGGATGTCGATGTGATTGTCCTGGTTGTCGACCGCACCGTCTGGACGGAAGAAGATCAGTGGGTCCTCGACAAACTTAAAACGAACAAGGCACCGGTCATACTGGCGATCAACAAGGTGGATCACCTCGAAGACAAACAAAGCCTGTTGCCGCACATGCAACGATTGGCTGAGCAGTTCGACTTCGCTGAAGTGGTGCCCTTGTCGGCCCTGCGAGGCAATAACCTCGACACTCTGGTCGAACAGATCGCCAAGCGCTTGCCCAAAAGCTTGTTCTATTTTCCCGAAGATCAGATCACCGATCGGACCGAACGATTTATGGCGGCTGAGATGATCCGTGAAAAGCTGATGCGTCAGCTGGGTGCCGAACTGCCATATTCCATGGCAGTTGAGATTGAGCAGTTTAAATTTGAAGATCGAGTGTTGCACATCCACGGTCTGATTTTGGTGGAACGGCAGGGTCAGAAAAAGATCGTCATTGGCGACAAGGGCAGTCGTATCAAAAAAGTGGGTCACGATGCCCGGCTGGATATGGAGCAACTGTTTGACGCCAAAGTCATGCTGAACCTCTGGGTTAAGGTAAAAGGTGGCTGGGCGGATGATGAACGTGCCCTGAAGAGCCTGGGCTACTTTAACGAACCATGATCCGGAACGAATCATGAGCGGGCGGCGTGCGCCAAATCAGCCTGCCTATGTGCTGCATGCCCGCCCGTTTCGCGAGTCTCACTGGTTACTTGAATTACTGACGCCAGACAGTGGACGTTTTACCGCTATTGGCCGTGCATCCCGGCCGACGCTGTTTTGCCCCTGCCTGGTCAGAACCCACGGTAATGCGGAACTGAAACAGTTGAGCGACTGGCGCTATCAGGGCACAGCCCCGGTGCAGCGGGGTGCGGCGTTGGTGCAGGGGCTCTATATCAACGAGCTCTGTGTGCGTCTGGTGCCCCGGTTTCAAACCGACGAAGGTTTTTTTGGTGTCTATGCCAGTACTATGTTGCTGCTGGGCAAGCCAACACAGCAGGCGCCTGCGCTCCGGTTTTTTGAGCGCCGGTTACTCGAAGCCACCGGATTTGGGCTTGATTACCGCCAGACCATGGATACCGGTGACTGGATTGAGCCCGGCGGGTTTTACCGCTTTGATCCGGCCCGGGGGTTTTGCCGGGGCACTAGTGCCGATGATTTGCCGGGAAGCCTGATTCAGGCCATTGCCGATAACAACTGGCAGACAGATCGGGCTTTGTCGATGGCTAAGGCGATCAATGCCAGCCGGATTCAGCATGTTCTCGAAGGCCGTTCCTGGCACAGCAAAAACTGGGTATGCTGAGCATCCCTATCTGTTACTCAAGAGACCCCCTGCTGTGAATATTGGGACCGACATCGTCAACATTCAGCGCATTGAACAGGTTCTGGCGCAGCAGGGCGAGCGCTTTCTGCGTCGCATTCTGACCAGTGCCGAACAGGATGAGTATCAGCGCCGGGGTGCGCCGGTGAAATTTCTGGCCAATCGCTTTGCCGGAAAAGAAGCCATCGCCAAAGCGCTGGGAACGGGTATTGCCCAGGGCATCACCTTTCAGGGCATCGAAATATTGCCGGATGAACATGGAGCCCCGTGCGCACAGTTGTCTGGAGCTGCACTGGAAAAACAGCGGGCGCTGGGTGCCGCTCGGGTATACATCAGTCTGGCCGATGAACAGGATTATGTGGTGGCCTTTGCTGTCGTTGCCTGAGTCGGGCAATCAACTGGTCTGACGCTTGCCCGACTTTTGTTGCATCTGATAGGCATAAACCTTCACCGCCTGATCCAGAACCTTTTCCCAGTCATGGTTGTTCGACCAGTGCTGCAATTCGTTGATCTCTTCATTCAGCAAGAACAGCGCATCTTCGAGAATCGCGTAGTGGCCCTGCTTGAGCAGTGATTCGGTGTACATCGCCGTCATCTGGATGCGTGGCACGCCGCAGTAGTGGGTGGCCCCATGCAGACGGTGAACATCCTCCAGCAGGGCTTTGTAATCCGCCTGCTGGTAGAGGGTATTCATCCTGCGCTGATCTTTTTCCAGGCTGTCCATCAGCATGGTGAACATGTCTCGTGCCAACCCCAATTTGCCGCTGGCTTTTTCCAGCCCGGAGACGAAATCCACTACGGGCAGGGCGTGTAGATGTTCCATATCGAGCGATGCGGACGTTTCCTTGTCAGCAGGTGCCGAGACCGACTGCGTGTCTTCATAGCTCAGTGCCGTTCCGGTCCATTTAAACAGGGTACGGTGTAACTGGTCTTCGTCGACCGGCTTGGTCAGGTAATCGTCCATGCCGCTGTCGAGCATACTCTGTCGTTCTTCTGCCAGGGCGTGGGCAGTCAGAGCAATGATTGGAATGCGTGCCTGTGCCGGTTCCATCTGACGAATGCGGCGTGTGGCCTGCTTGCCATCCATGCCCGGC
>NZ_JBBECH010000057.1:0-8081 GCF_040881935.1 Saccharospirillum sp.
ATCGTTCGATTAAGGATTACGTGAATCGTATCTGGCATTTGAAGCCCCACCCACGCAGCCAGCAATGACTGCGCGGGTAGGCGTGGTTATTTGATGACGTACTGGCCGTAACGAATGGCCTTGGCCAGCTCGCGTGACGACTCGGAAGGTGGCAGGGGGCTTACCGTCAGTTCGCCGATTTTTTCGTAAAAGTAGCCCTGAACGGTGCCCGTAGTGGCCATGCCGTGGGCGATGCTGGGTAGTAAGGCATTGTTGGCGGCGGCTGCGATAAATTCCTTCATCGATACACGGGCACAATCGTCAAAGGCGTTCATGCTCATGTCGGTACGTGGCGGAATCGAGCCTTTGTTCTGGTTGAAGGTGCGCTGAAAGGAATCGTCCATGATATTGCGAACCAGATCATTCTGGGCCGACTGATCAGCCTGGTCAGCGCTGCGCAGATCGAAAACAGCAAAGCTGTCGATGTTGAACAGGAACTGGTTTTGAGTGCCGGGTACGGCTGCGCAAATGTAATCGGTATTGGCGACTTTGCCCTCGGCAGAAAACTCACCCTTGGCCCAGTCGCCCATAAACTGAAAGGCCGCCTCGCCGTTAATGACCAGACTGGTGGCCTGGTTCCACTCGGCCAGGTCGCCCGACAAGGTCATATAATCCAGTAGTTGATAGTAGCGATCGAACACGGCATCCATGGTGTCGCCTCTCATTGCCCGGAAATCATGGTCGACCAGGGCGGCCTGATAAAATTCAGGACCACCGACCGACAGAACGACCGACTCAAACAGAGTGGCATGCTGCCAGTCCTGATGACCCTGGGCGATGACCTGGTAACCGGCATCGGCAATGCGTTCCGCCGCCTGATCAAATTCGGCCCAGGTGGTGGGAACCGCAACACCCACGACATCCAGAATGCGCTTATTGGCCCACAACCAGTTGGTGCGATGTACATTGACCGGAACCGCCACGTAATCGCCATTGTATTGCATTGCCGCGGCGACCACCGGGGGCAGGCGTTGGTCCCACTGCTGTTCTTCTGCCAGGTTGTTAATGTTGCTCAAAAACCCCAGCCGGGCCCAGCGCTGGATGTCGAGGCCCTTGATCTGTGCAGCCGTGGGCGGATTACCGCGCAGGACACGGTCCTGAAGGGTGGCCATGGCATTGCCGCCTCCACCGCCTTCTACAACAAAATCAACCCAGGTATGGCCGTCTTCCTGCATGGCCTCTTTGAGGACCTGAACGGAGCGGGCCTCGCCGCCGCTGGTCCAATAGTGCAGTACCTCAACGGAGCCAGCTTGGGAAAGGCCAGGCAGCAGAAATAGTATGGCGCTAAACGCCATAGAGTGATTGGATAAGTTCATTGCGTACTCCAGCGTGTTCTGCGTTTTTATCGTTATAGGCGCTATCGGCCAGATCAGAGTACCTCGACAGGACCTGGACATAACGTAACATAGCGTGTCAAAGGGTAGATGGTCGCTGCTCGTATAGTGATCGCAGGCGCTTCTTCCGGCGATTATTTGTTACACTTGCCCTTCATTTGACGGCGAAGAGTTTCATGTCCCAGATTCTGCGTATCGCAACCCGAAAGAGCCCCCTGGCCCTGTGGCAAGCGGAGTATGTTCGTTCTGCACTGGGTCGCTTGCACCCCGAACTTCAGGTGGAACTGGTCGAAATGGCCACCAAGGGCGACAAGATGCTGGATGTTCCGCTGGCCAAGGTGGGCGGTAAAGGCCTGTTCATCAAGGAACTGGAAGTGGCCATCGCCGAAGGCCACGCGGACATAGCGGTGCATTCGATGAAAGACGTGCCCATGGAGATGCCGGAAGGGTTTGAGCTGGCGGTGATTTGTGAACGTGAAGACCCAACTGACGCCTTTGTCTCCAATCGGTTTGCCCATGTGAACGACTTGCCGGAAGGTGCTGTAGTTGGCACGTCCTCGCTACGACGGCAGGCACAACTTTTGGCGGCTCGTCCGGATTTGCAGATCCGCTTTCTGCGCGGCAACGTCGGCACCCGCCTGGGCAAGCTGGATGCCGGTGATTACGACGCCATCATTCTCGCCTCGGCCGGGTTGCGCCGCCTGAAACTGGACGAACGCATCCGCCATACGCTCGCTACGGACGTATGTTTGCCGGCCGTCGGTCAGGGTGCGGTCGGCATTGAAATACGGGCGGGCGATGAAGCCACCCGGGCCTTGCTGGCGCCGCTGATGCACCCGGAAACCCATATTCGTGTGACTGCAGAGCGTGCCATGAACCGTCGCCTGGAGGGGGGGTGTCAGGTGCCCATCGCCGGTTTCGCTGAACTGAACGGCGATGCGCTGAGCATGGAGGCCCGGGTCGGTGAGGTGAATGGAGAACGCCTGTTAAAAGCACGTGATCAGGTGGTTTTGAGTGGCACTCCCGCCGAGCAGTTGGCACAGGCCTCTGCACTGGGTCTCAGCCTGGCCGAGCGGCTGCTAGAGCAGGGGGCCGGTGCCATACTGGCCAAATTGACTGACTGATGCGGTTGCTGCTGGCCAAGGCCAGGCCAGACTGGGCTCGCTGGCAGACTGTACTGGCGCCTCATGCGGAATTAACTCTGCGTGACCCCTGGCGTCTGACGCTGAGGCCAGAAACCCCGGCAGATAGGTCTACCTGGCTAAACCTGGATGAGTTTCAGGGGGTGATTTGCGTCAGCCCAACCGCGGCCAGCCAACTGATCGCGGCGCTGGATCGGTACTGGCCACAGCCACCCGCCGGGGTGCACTGGTTGTGCAATGGCCCAGCGACGGCCGAGGTATTGAGCCAGGGCGGGTTAATGCCGCAATTCCCAGCTTCCGGCCATACAGCCGAAGACGTACTTGCACTGGCGCCAACTCAGGCCGTGACCCAGCGAAAATGGCTGGTGGTAAAAGGGGCCGGAGGGCGGGGCATCTACCCGCAGGTGCTGAAAGACCGGGGCGCCGAGGTGTACACCATCGAAGTCTACGAGCGCGCTCTGGACCCGGCTGTGCTGGCAGAAATGTCGCGGCTGAGCAGCGAGGTTGATGCGCTGTTGATCAGTTCCCAGTTACTGGGCGAGGCGCTGCGGTCCGGCCACAATGGTGCCTGGAAGGTCTGGCCGGGCCTCTGGATACTGACCTCGCCGCGTCTGCTGAACTGGGCCCGGGAGCAGGGTATTGTCCAGTGCCGGTTGGCCAGTGGTGCCTCCCCGGAAGCCGTTGCTCAAAGCCTTCACGGTGGGACGTGACGACACGGCCCGGTTCACCTTACACTGATACCTATAAATGGAATCCCGGGGAAACAATATTACCGCCACCCAGGGAACAGCAAAGGCCGCATTGCCCATGAATAAAGACACCGAGTCTGACAACAAGCCAACACCCGACAACAACAATATCGCCACGGAAGCGACGCCGTCAGCCGACAACACCCAGACTACAGACAAGGCACCCGGCGAACCGAAGGCGACCGAATCGCAAGCCAGCCCCGGACCCGCCGCCTCGCCTGAACCCGGCGCTGCAGATGAAGAAACGGCACAGAAACCAGCGTCGACGGCCAAACCAAGCGGCCGGTCCGCTGTACCGCCACGTCGCCGATCTGCTCCATCTGGGGGTGGTTCTGGTCGTTCAGGCCGTTTACTGGCCGTGTTACTGGTATTAATTGTGGCGGTGGCGGGCTTGTCCTGGCTGGTGTATTGGGGTTGGCAGCAGTACCGGGGGTTGCAGCAGGAAACCGCCGCTGTGGTCAGCTCGGTGAGTGAGCTGCGCCAGCAGGTGTCCAGTCTGAGTACGCAACTGGAATCGTCTAACAGTGAACGAGAGCGCCTGGAGCAGAGCGTCCGGGAAGAGCAACAAGCGCTGGAAGCGATGTTGATTGAAACCGCGCAGCGACTTAGCCGACGCCAGGATTTGGAGGCCGACCGCTGGCCCTTGGAGGAAGCCCTGACCCTATTGCGCCTGGCTGAACGGCGCCTGCAACTGGACGGAGATGCTACCATCGCCGTTGGCCTGTTAAACGCAGCCGACCAGGTTCTGGCCGGGCTGACCGAAGCGGCGGTATTGCCGGTGCGTCGCCAGATCGCGTCTGACCGCCTCGCCCTGCAGTCAGTTGGCAGTGTTGATCTGAACGGCACTTACTTCCGGCTGGAGGCGATTGCAGACCTCATTGCCAGCCGTCAGTGGACGCCCGCCGAACGGCTGGAGCCACAGGCGCAAAGCGACGATATCGACCTGAGCTGGCAAACCTTTCGCGACAGCCTGAGTAGCCTGGTAACCGTCAGTCGACTTGACGTGCCGTATCAGGCACCGCCGTTACTCTCCGAGTTTGCCCAGTGGCAACAGCACAGCCAGTTGCTGGCCGAGCAAGTGCAACTGGCGCTGCTAGCCCGGAATCAGCCGCTGTACAACGAAGCCCTGGCACAACTGCAGGAACGGGTTGCCGCCATGGCGCCTGCACTCGAGCTCGGAGCCGTAACATCCGATCTGGAATCCCTGCAAGGGTTGACGCTAACACCCGATTTTCCTGATATTCACGCCAGTATTGAAGCGCTTGAGCAATACATGACCCGGGTCGACGCCGAGGCGACTGAGCCCGCCGATGACGGGGAGGACGACGCATGAGCCGGTTGCTGTTAAAAATCTTGTTGTGGCTGGTGCTGATTCTGGGCGCCGGGCTGCTGGCGCACTTCATGGTTCGCCACCCTGGGTATGTGATGATTGCCTGGGGCCAGTGGATGGTCGAGATCACGCTGTGGAGTGCGGTGGGCTTGTTCCTGGTCTTGTTTTTAGTCAGTTGGCTCGCAATAAAACTGCTGCGCGGGATTAACCCGGTCCGACTGGCCCGGCAATACCGCGATAGGCGCGACCGCAAAACGGCCCGGGTCGCGACCGGGCAGGCGGTTCTGGCCTGGCTGGAAGGCGATGATACAAAGACGCTGGCAGCATTGCACCGGGTGGTTAACGCGGGCGGTTCCGAGCGTCTGCCGCGAGTGCTGACACTGGTGCCCGGCCAGGATAGCGGCGACTGGCCTGCCCGGGTCAGCGAGTTTAAACAGACTGATCCAGAGCTTGCGCTGGTGGCCGATGCCCTGACCGCCGAGCGCCTGGTTCACTCGGGCGATGCGGCGGCACTGCTGGCTTTGTGGCAACAACAACCCGGGCTCCAGCGCATCCGCAAGCTGCAGCCAGACTACTGGCGCGCGCTGATGGATCAGGGCCAGGCCGAAGTCGCGTTGCAGGCGATCAACAAAACCCCAAACCTGAACCCCTCCGATCGCGAACGCTGGCAACAACAGGTGGCATTGCAGCTAATTGAGCAGGCGTGTCAGACCTCTGTCGCAGACCTTGGGCCGCTAAAGAACCTGCCCAAAACAATTCGCCAGAAAGCTGACGTCGTTGCCGCCGAGTGCCACTGTTTGCTGGTTCATGGCCAGACTGATGACGCCTTCAAACGTCTGTCCAGAGCGCTGGAAAAGGCCCCGGCCCCGGCTCTGTTGCGGTGTCTGCTGGACCCACGCTTGCCCGCCGCCCAGACTCTGCCACTGGCTGAGCAGCTGGAAAAACGCCACGGCTCGAATCCAGCGCTAATGCTGACACTCGGGCAGTTATGTGAGGCACAGTCGTTGTGGGGCAAAGCTGAAGACTATTTGGTCGAGGCCTGGCGTATTGATCCGAACCGAGACTCGGGTCTGGCCCTGGCCCGTTTTTTTGAACACCGCCAGCAAACCGATCGCGCCCTGACGCAATATCGTGAGCTGGCTCATCTTGGAGACTGATTCTTGGCAGAGACCCTGACATTTAACCCCTCGGACGACCGTCGAACCCGATACGCCGAACTACTGCCTCAATTGCGTGGCCTGGTACAGGGTGAGCCCAATCGCGTGGCTAACCTGGCGAATCTGGCGGCGGCCCTGCGCCAGAGTTTCGGTTTTTTTTGGGTCGGTTTTTATAGCGTACAAGACGACCAACTGGTGCTCGGCCCGTTTCAGGGTGATATTGCCTGCACGCGCATTGACTATGGTCAGGGCGTTTGCGGCGCGGCCTGGGCCGAAGCAACCAGCCAATGGGTACCGGATGTTGATGCCTTTCCGGGTCACATCGCCTGCAGCAGCCTGGCGCGCTCTGAGGTGGTCGTGCCGGTCATGGTGGACGACGAGGTCGTAGCCGTTTTGGATGTAGACAGCGATCAGCTCGATGCGTTTACTGAGGCCGATATTGAAGGTTTGCAGTCTGTTGCTCAGCTGTGTGCGGAAATCTGGTCCGCAACGACCTGATTCCAGTCCCCTGTAAGACCCCAATATAACATCCTTGTTACAAATACGGGCTCCGAATCGGGAGCTCGTGTTACCTTCCTGCCAGCTTTTTTCAAAAGTTTATCCTGCGTTAGGGCTTTCCTCTGGGGTGTTTTTAACACTGTCACCTCTGGTAACAGCGGTAACCCCTGTCTCTGCCAGACCGTTGTTAGGTTTTGTTACGCTAGGTTGCTGTTAGAGACGTTACTCCACCCGCGGGGCTGACTAGAGTAAGGCTGTGGTAATCGCACCCAGCAGAACCTTATCACGGTTTACACCGGTGCGAGTTCACAGCTTTGTTCATTGATTCATCGTTGCAATCGGGTAACCCCGGTGTCTTACCGGGTTCACAGAGAAGCCTGCACAACGGCGGAATCATCAAAACTGAAGACAACACGACCAAAACAACAAACAGAAGGACTGAGACCATGATGTTCAAAAAATCTCTAATCGCGATGGCAATGGGCGGCACAATGGCCGTTTCAGCCCAGGCCGGCGAAGTTGAAGTACTGCACTGGTGGACTTCCGGTGGCGAAGCCCGATCTATCGCGGTTCTGAAAGAAATGGTTGAAGACGCCGGTCACACCTGGACTGATTTCGCCGTAGCTGGCGGCGGCGGCGAGAATGCTTACACCGTACTGCGTTCACGTGCTGTGTCTGGCAACCCGCCCGCCGCTGCACAGATCAAAGGTCTGGAAATTCAGGAATGGGGTGATCTCGGTTTCCTCGCCAGCCTGGAAGAAGTTTCCGAAGAGAATAACTGGGATGCCGTTCTGCCTTCTGTTGTTGCCGACGTGATGAAGCACGATGGTGACTACGTAGCAGCACCGGTTAACGTGCACCGTGTTAACTGGATGTGGGCTAACCCGGCCGTGTTTGACGATGCTGGCGTTGAAATTCCGACCACACTCGATGAGCTTTGGGCTGCCGCTGAAGAACTACAATCTGCAGGTGTAATACCAATTGCTCACAGTGGACAGGCTGTCTGGGATACCACTACATTCGAAAGTATCGCACTGGCTGTCGGTGGAGCTGACTTTTTCTCCCGGGCTTTTGTAGACCACGATTCTGCAGCACTGGAAAGCGATACCATGGTTGAGGCGTTCCGCGAATTCAGAAAAGTGAACGACTACGTAGACCGTGGCGCAGCGGGCCGTGACTGGAACGTGGCCACCTCCATGGTGATCCGTGGTGAAGCGGCCATGCAGTTCATGGGCGACTGGGCCAAGGGTGAATTCACCGCCGCCAACATGACCCCGGGTGAAGATTACATCTGCGCGCCGTTCCCGGGTACCGCCGATGCCTTTACCTTTAACATCGACTCACTGGCCATGTTCAAACAGCGGACTTCCGCCAGTGCTGAAGCCCAGATGAAGATGGCTGAACTGGTACTGTCACCCAGTTTCCAGGAAACCTTCAACCTGAACAAGGGTTCCATCCCGGCTCGTACCGACCTCGACATGGGCAAGTTTGACGATTGCGCCCTGGCCTCTATGGAGACCTTCAAGCGCACCGCTGCGTCTGGTGAAGGCCTGGTGCCTTCCATGGCCCATGGCATGTCAACCACCTCGACCATTCAGGGCGCTATCTACGACACCGTGACTGAGTTCTTTAACTCAGACATGAGTGCCGAAGACGGCGCAACTCGTCTGGCTCGTGCAGTTCGTGCTGCCCAGTAAGAGAGCTATCTGATCAGAGCGGCCTGCAGGTCGCTCTGAACGCAAGGCCCGCCTTATTCGAAGGTGGGCTGATTCTGGCAAAAAACTGAAATCATAGATACAGTTAAACCTACCTGAATCTTTTCCTTATCGGGA
>NZ_JBBECH010000057.1:8181-94518 GCF_040881935.1 Saccharospirillum sp.
AAAAACTGAAATCATAGATACAGTTAAACCTACCTGAATCTTTTCCTTATCGGGATTTCATGACCCTGCGAACTGTCAATCGCATGGTGCTGTGTACCCTGAAGAAAGTCGGGTGGCTTTTATACGCAGACATAAAAATAAAGGGCAACTCTTAATGGCCCGGCTGCACGGCTGAGCTATTCAGAGTCTTCTTACTGAACGGACGGAAAACCTATGTTGGCATCACGCAAGAAGGGCATTGACTACTGGTTGCCGAAACTCGTTGTTTCGCCAACCCTGGTTATTGCTCTGGTGTTCTTTTATGGCTTTGTGCTGTGGACCACCATTATTTCCTTTACCAACTCCAGTTTCCTGCCCAGCTACGAGCTGGTGGGGTTTGATCAGTACGTGCGGTTGTTCATGAACCCGCGCTGGTTGAACGCCATGTGGAACCTGGTGATCTTTGGTGTCTTGTTTATTGGTATTTGCATGGTGGTCGGTCTGGTGATGGCCATCTTGCTTGATCAGAATATTCGGGCGGAAGGGGCTATTCGAACCATCTACCTGTACCCCATGGCGCTGTCGTTTATCGTGACCGGTACGGTCTGGAAGTGGTTGCTGAACCCGACGGTGGGCATTGAGAAATTTGTGATCAGTCTGGGTTGGGACAGTTTCATTTTCGACTGGATCATCGACCCGGATATGGCGATCTATACCGTTGTGATTGCTGGAGTCTGGCAGGCCAGCGGTTTTGTGATGGCGATTTTTCTGGCGGGTTTGCGCGGTATTGATACGTCGATCATCAAGGCGGCTCAACTCGACGGTGCCAATTTGTTTGCGGTCTATACCCGTATCATTATTCCTTCAATGCGCCCGGTGTTTTTCTCGGCGTTCATCATGTTGGCGCACATCGCGATCAAGAGCTTTGACCTGGTCATCGCATTGACCGGCGGCGGACCGGGCAATTCAACCGATGTGCCTGCGATTTTCATGTATCAGTTTTCCTTCCAGCGCGGTCAGCTCGGTATTGGTGCGGCCTCGGCGGTGATCATGCTGATGACGGTACTGGCGATACTGGTTCCCTATTTGTACTCCGAACTGAGGACTCCGAAAAATGGCTAAGTCAAAGAATCCGAGTTATGCCAACGTTAATGGTCGGGCTGTCCTTTATGCGGTACTGATTATTGTCGCGGCTTACTATTTGCTGCCGCTGATCCTGATGATCATGACCTCGTTTCGCTCCATGGATGAAATACGGTTGGGTCAGTTAATTGAGTGGCCCAAATCGTTTTCGTTCGACGCCTGGTCCATGGCCTGGAGTGAGGTGCAAATTGGTGCCCGTGAGGAGCGCGGCCTGCGCCCCTATTTTATCAACTCGATCCTGATGGTGATCCCATCGGTCGCGATCTCGACCATTCTGGGCGCATTGAACGGCTATGTGCTGAGTTTCTGGAAGTTTCGTGGCAGTGAACTGTTTTTCGGTGCGCTGTTGATCGGTTGTTTCCTGCCGTTTCAGGCAATTTTGTTGCCGCAGTCGCAGTTGCTTGGCTGGTTGGGTCTGTCGGGTAGTCTGGTGGGTCTGATTTTGACGCATGTGGTCTACGGGGTGAGTTTCACCACGCTGTTCTTCCGCAACTATTACGTTAACTTGCCACACGAACTGGTTAAGGCGGCGAAACTGGACGGTGCTGGCTTCTGGGTCATTTTCTTCCGCATTATTTTGCCGTTGTCGGCCCCCATTCTGGTGGTTACGGTCATCTGGCAGTTTACCCAGATCTGGAATGACTTCCTGTTTGGTGTGGTGTTCTCTGATCCGAGTACCCAGCCGGTGACGGTGGGTCTGAATAATATGGTGAACAGCTCCACTGGCGAGAAACAATACAACGTGGATATGGCGGGTGCCATCATCGCGGCGCTGCCGACCATTGTGGTCTATGTAGTCGCCGGTAAATATTTTGTACGCGGTCTGACGGCCGGTTCTGTAAAAGGTTAACGGGAGTTCTGAACATGGCTGAGCTGAAAATCGACAACGTATACAAAAGTTTTGGTGAAGAGCACATTCTCAAGGGTATTAGTCTGGACGTCACCGACGGTGAGTTCATCATTCTGGTCGGGCCATCAGGCTGTGGTAAATCCACGCTGTTGAATTGCATCGCCGGGCTGGAAGATGTCACCACCGGCGACATTATTCTCGGCGACAATAACGTGACCTATGAAGCTCCGAAAGACCGTGATATCGCCATGGTGTTTCAGAGCTATGCGCTCTACCCGAACATGAATGTGCGCAAGAACATTGCCTTTGGTCTGGAAATTCGCAAGATGCCCAAGGCCGAGATCGCCGAAGAAGTGGCCCGGGTTGCCAAGTTGCTGCAAATCGAGCCGTTGCTCGATCGCAAACCATCGCAGTTATCGGGTGGTCAGCGTCAGCGGGTGGCAATGGGCCGTGCCCTGGCACGTCGACCCAAGATTTACCTGTTTGACGAGCCGCTGTCGAACCTGGATGCCAAACTGCGTGTGGAAATGCGCACCGAGATGAAGAAACTGCATCAGCGCCTGGGTACGACGATTGTGTACGTAACCCACGATCAGATCGAGGCGATGACCCTGGCTGACCGCATTGCGGTCATGAAGGGCGGTGTCGTGCAGCAGTTCGGCACGCCGCAGGAAGTGTACGATGACCCGGCCAACATCTTTGTAGCTGGTTTTATGGGGTCGCCGTCGATGAACTTCCTGCACTGTGAAGTCACCCGACATGAAAACGACTATGCCGTTCAGATTGAGTCGCAGGGTACGGTGTTCCCGCTGCCGGTTGACCCGAAACAGGCCGATCTCAGCCGTTATGTGGGTAAGACCGTGGTTCTGGGCATTCGCCCCGAGCAAATTACCCATGTAATGCCGCACCTGGTAGCTGAGCAGTACATTACCCAGGTACCGGTTAAAATTGAAGTCACCGAACCGACCGGAGCCGATACTCTGATCCTGGCGCGGATTAACGATCAGGAATGCGAATGCCGGGTTCACCCTCAGGAAGCTGGCCGGGTCGGGGAAACAATGGACCTGTTGTTTAATATGAGCAAAGCGGTGTTTTTTGACGAGGAGACGGAAGCCCGACTGTAAGACACTGTTACTCTGGCAAGATCATGGTTAGTTACTCTTTGCGCAGCCTCCGGGCTGCGTTTTTTGTGATGTAAGTCTCGTTAATCGAATTAAGTGTTCGTCCTTTGTTCAAACTGCTCTTCTGACAGCGTGAAAAAGCAGGTTCCAGGTCGTCAAATCTCCACTAACTGACTAAACTGCCAGTACTCGGACTGAATAAGCCTGTAACCCATGCCATTTAAGGGTAATCCCGTAAAAACCCTAATTCAAAACGCTGCAGACGACCGGCGATTAGTCGATCCCTACAAATGGTTGAAGCACGCGCCTCTGGTGCTCTATGAAGCGGAATCACGGGGCGAACAAAAGGATTTGTGGGCATTGAATTACGTCTCCGATTCGATCGAGGGACTGACCGGCCATCCGGCCGAAGATTTTCTGGGTGAACACCCAACGCGTTATCTGTATCAGATGATCCACCCCGGCGACCGTCGGCGAGTGGGCGCTGAATACGACCGTTGTCGTTCAATGCTGTCACCGGTTAGCCTGCGCTATCGGATCAAGCACCAAGATCACGGCTATATCTGGGTGGAAGAGCGCACCAATTTTATGCGCCAGGACAGCGAGCACCTCGTTTGCCTGGGGTCACTGGTAGATACCCATGCGCCGGCACGCCTCGAGAAACACAATGCCCGGCTCGACAAGATGCTGTCACGGCTAAACGCCGATGTGGCGGTTGCTACCGGTCAGGATTTTATCGAACATCTGTGTCGTCGTCTGGCTCTGCTGCTTGGTTGCCGGCAGGTTAGCCTGTTTCAGGTGGATGACGAACACCGGCTGAACTGTCTGGTCTCAATTCTGGATGGTTTGATGCAGCCCCGGTATAGCATGCGTCTGCTCGATAGCCAGCTGGCACCTCTGGCTAGCCAGACAAAGCTGGTCAAAACACTGAGCGCCGCAGACCGAAAAGATTGGCCGGTGCTGGACACCATGGTTTATATGGAAGCGTTTCGTCTGGTGAACCGGCGTGGGCGCTGGGTGGGTGTACTGGTGATCGACAACGATCAGCCCCTGGCAATGGATTCCACGCTAGCGCGGGTGCTTGAACTCTACACTGAGCGGGCCGTCACCGAGATTGAACGGCTGGGTCTGGAAGGTCGGTTGCAAGAAAGTGAAGCGCGCTATCGGGCGTTTTTCGAGACCGCTGTACAGGCTTCGATGATCGTCGATTGCCAGGGTCGGGTAGTGAATATCAATCGGGCGGCGGCCAACCTATTTGGCCTGCGCGAAGATCCGGGTTCTCTGCAGTTGCGATCCGTTCTACCCGACACACAGCCCGATGGGGAGGAGACCTGGCCAGCATTTCTGGCGTTTATCGACCAGGCCAGCAATGCTCGTACTCAGCAGAGCCAATGGCAATTGCAAACCGTTGCCGGCTCCCGGCGGACCATGGTTGTTCATTCCTTTCGGGTCAGTGGCAACCTGACCGAAGGCGTCATGTTGTCGTTCGATGACATCAGTGATCGATTGAGCGCCGAGGCGTCGCTGCGGGATCAGCATCAGTTGATGACCCGCCGTCAGCAGCGTCTGAGAGGGCTGGTCGATGTCGCTACCCGGCTGGAACGCCAGAGCAGTGTGCGCGATTTTCTGGTATCCAGTTGTACCGCCCTGACTCAGAAAGTGGGTCTGGTGCAGGTGGCCTGTTATCAGCCGGAGAACGAATTCTGGTATGCGACCAGTCTTAAAGCGGAGCACCGCACGAGCCTTAAAGAGCACAGCGCACCCTTGCAGCAAGCGCTGGAGAGCCGTCAGATCAGTTGGAGTACCGACAGCAGTCAGTGGTTTTATTTACCACTGGTAGTGGATAGCCAGGCGGTTGCCGGCCTGGCGATTTTGGGCGATGAGCAAATCCTTAACGATCTGGACTTTCTGTCGATGCTGGCGCAAACCCTGAATCTGTCGTTCGACAACCTGATGCAGCGGAAAAACCTGCGCAGGCAAGCGATGCACGACAGTCTCACCGGGCTCGGTAATCGCTCCCAGTTGCACCAATGGATTGAACAGGCTTTGCGTCAGCAACCTGACCAGATGGCGAGCCTGCTGCTGTTTGACCTGAATCGTTTTAAAGAAATTAACGACACCCTGGGCCATCATTTCGGCGACCGTTTGCTGTGTGAGATAGGGCCACGTATTCAGCGCATGCTGGGATGGCGCTCCAGCCATGGTATTTCCCGCCTGGGCGGGGACGAATTCGCCGTCCTGTTGCCCGACGTTAGCAATGAAGAGGCGCTGGCGATTGCCGAAAACATGGCCATCGGCCTGCGCGAGCCCTATCAGATCGACGCGATGCAATTGCAGGTTGAAGCCAGTATCGGGGTGGCCCATTACCCACATCAGGGGCAGGACGGCCACGAATTACTGCGCTGCGCCGATGTCGCCATGTACGCGGCCAAAGCCAATAATGAGGCCGTGGTGGTGTTTGATACCCGGTTGGATGCCCACACTCCCCAACGCATTGCCGTTTTGTCAGAGTTGGAGGTGGCCATTAGCCAGGGACAGTTGTGGGTTGCGTATCAGCCAATTATCAGCGCCAGCTCTGGTCGGGTATCCGGGTTCGAAGGATTGGTACGTTGGCAGCATCCGGAGTTGGGTGCTTTGTCGCCAGCAGATTTCATACCCCTGGCGGAAATGGGGCAGGGCATTCGCCTGATAACCCGTTTTGTCATGGAACAATGCCTGGCGCAAATAACCCTGTGGCGTCGCAAACACCCCGACTTTTATGTGGCTGTGAATCTGTCTTCGCGGGTGTTGCTCGATCAGGGATTGCCGGGCCAGGTAGAGCAACTGCTGGCTAAGTACCGGTTGCCGGGTTCGGCCCTGGTGCTGGAACTGACTGAAAGTACTTTATTGTCCGATCCCGTTCGGGCCATTGCGATTATCAACCAATTGGCTGATCTTGGGGTGGGCGTTGAGGTCGATGATTTTGGGACGGGTTATTCCTCGCTGGCGTATTTGAAGTCTCTGCCGATTCAAGCGCTGAAAATTGATAAAAGTTTCATTGATGACTTATTGGTGGACTCACAAGATCGGGTCATCGTCGAGTCGACCATTACCATGGCTCATAACCTGGGGCTGAAAACAGTCGCCGAGGGCGTCGAGAACGAAGCCACCTTCAGGGAACTGGTTCGACTGGGTATCGACTCGCTGCAAGGTTACTATTTTTCGCGGCCACTGGCCGTCTCCGCCATGAGCGATTGGCTGGCCGACTACCACCGCTCAATGGAGTGGTGATAGTCATGTCACCGTATCAGCGTTTTGCCAGCAGAGCCTGTGCCCGGGTAGCCGCTGCACGAACCTGATTGGGGGCAGTGCCGCCCAGGTGGTCACGAGCCGCGACCGAGCCTTCCAGAGTCAGCACCTCAAAAACATCAGAGGTAATGGTGTTACTGAACGGGGTTAGCTCTTCAAGCGTCATTTCGCTCAGGTCTTTGCCCTCTGCCAAACCGTAGGCAACACTCTTGCCGACCACCTCATGCGCATCGCGAAACGCCATGCCTTTCTTCACCAGATAATCGGCCAGGTCAGTTGCGGTACTGTAACCACGCAGAGCTGCCGCTTTCATAACGTCGGGTTTGGCTTCAATGTGCGGAATCATATCGGCAAAGGCGCGCAGGCTGCCGGCCAGAGTATCGATGGTGTCGAACAATGGCTCCTTGTCTTCCTGATTGTCCTTGTTGTAGGCCAGTGGCTGGCTCTTCATCAGCGTCAGAAGGCTCATCAGATGACCGAAGACCCGGCCGGTTTTGCCACGCACCAGTTCAGGTACGTCGGGGTTCTTTTTCTGCGGCATGATGCTGGAACCGGTACAGAAACGGTCCGGCAGGTTGATAAAATCGAACTGGGCCGAGGCCCACAACACCAGTTCTTCGGACATGCGCGACAGGTGCATCATGGTCAGCGATGCCCAGTGGGTGAATTCGATGGCAAAATCCCGATCCGATACTGAATCGAGCGAGTTCTCCGAGGCACGGTCGAAGCCCAGCAACTCGGCAGTGCGTTCGCGGCTGATGGGGTAGGTGGTACCCGCCAGTGCCGCGGCCCCCAACGGCAGGATATTGACCCGCTTGCGGCAATCCTGCAAACGCTCAAAGTCGCGTTGCAGCATTTCATTCCAGGCCAGAAGGTGATGGCCGAAAGTGACTGGCTGAGCGGTCTGCAAGTGAGTAAAGCCGGGCATGATGGTATCGGCTTCATTTGCAGCCAGGGCGATCAGCCCAGTTTGCAGGCGGGTCAGCTCACCGCTGAGACCGTCGATCGCCTCGCGCAGATACAACCGAATATCGGTCGCAACCTGATCATTCCGGCTGCGGCCGGTGTGCAACTTTTTGCCAACCGGTCCAATTTTGGTGGTCAGAGCCGATTCAACGTTCATGTGTACGTCTTCAAGCGCAATTGACCAGACCTGTTGGCCAGACTCGATGTCCGTCTGCACCGCCCTCAATCCGGTAACGATCTGCTCGCATTCATCGGCGGTCAACACGCCAACTTCAGACAGCATGGTGGCATGGGCGATGGAGCCCTGAATGTCATGTCGGTACAGACGCTGGTCGAATTGAATGGAGGCGGTAAACTCAGCCACAAACGCATCGGTTGCTTCCGCAAAACGGCCACCCCAGGCGGCATTGGTGCTTTGAGCATGGGCATCAGACATGATTACAGGGTTCCTTGGGCACATTGAAAGGGCATTATATCGGCTTGAAAGTCGTTGGCTATGGGTATCGGGTTAGGTCGCTTGATCCCTGAGCAAGCACGGGGGACACTGAGCCCTCGTCTCAGGCAGCTTAACAGGCAGGTCGCGCTCTTGAAGTCAGCGAATACTCTATCTCCCGCACTGACCCGGCATTCGCTGGTGTTACCCGATTTGTGTACGGCGACCTCGGTGTTTTTTCTGGTGCTGGTGTCGGAATTGCTGGTGCTGGTCTGGGTACTGCTGCAATCGGGCATCGACTGGATTCAGCTTGGCTTGATGAGCCTGATGGTGCAATGGATTGTGCTGCCGTCGGCGGCGCTGTTGTGCCGTCTGCGTCGCTGGCTGGCTCGCAGCCCGCTCTGGCAGGGGTGGTTGGTGGCGTTTTTGACGGTCTCCGGAGTTGGCTTTGTTGTGAGCCTGGCTGGCAGTGTGCTGGTGTTCGGAGGCTGGGCGGCCCTGGATTGGTGGATGGTGATTCGCCAGACCGCCGCGACGGCGATTATCGCGGCGTTGCTATTGCGCTATTTTCAATTGCAACAGGCGTTGGTCGACCGCTCCCGGGCCGAGTTGTCGGCTCGCATCGAAGCCCTGCAAAACCGGATTCGTCCGCATTTTCTATTTAACAGCCTGAACACCATCGCCGAACTGATTGCGACCCGGCCCGAAGCAGCCGAGCAGGCGATTGAAGACCTCTCCCGGCTGTTTCGTGCCAGTCTAAAAGAGGCCACAACCTTCTGGAGCCTGAGCGACGAACTGGCGCTGGTAGACGGGTACCTGTCGCTGGAACAATGGCGATTGGGTGAGCGGTTAAAGGTGGTCTGGCAGACACCCAGGCCGACGGTTCGATGGTCGGTACCGGTGCTGATTTTGCAGCCGCTGATCGAAAACGCCATCGTGCATGGTATTGCCCCGAGTGTCAGCGGCGGTCAGTTGTTGATTCGTTGCCGGGAAAAGAACAGTCAGTTGATTATCGAAATTGAAAACCCGTTGGTGCGTGTCGCACCGGAACCGGCCAGAGAACCCCGAGTGGAACGACGCCAGGCGCCCCGGGGCAATCAGGTGGCGTTACAAAACATTCGGCACCGCCTGGCAACATTGTATGGGGATACCGCGAAACTCTTTGCTGCGGCCGATGACCAAACCTACCGGGTTAGGCTGACATTGCCAGCGCAGTTACTGACACGCGGGACCGAAAGGAGTGAGCTGTGAAAGTCATGATCGTAGACGATGAACCACTGGCCCGGGAACGCTTGCTGCGCCTGCTGCAAGCAGAAGACAGCGTGACCCAATGCGTCACCGCTGCCAATGGTGAGGAAGCCCTGCGCAAGCAGCTTGATGACCCGGTCGACCTGGTACTGCTCGACATTCGCATGCCGGGGCTTAGCGGCCTCGAGTTGGCGGCCGAATGGGTGCAGCAGGCGCATCCTCCAGCCATTGTGTTTTGCACCGCCTACGACGACTACGCTCTGGAGGCGTTTCAGGTGCAAGCTGTCTCCTACCTGATGAAACCGGTCAAATCGGCGGACTTGCATCAGGTGCTGGGCCAGGCCAGCCGGTTGAACCGGGCACAGTTATCGGCTATGTCCGGTGCCGATGCTGGCCCGGTAATCGCTTTGCAAACCGGGCGCGGCAAGGAGCGCATTCCGCTGAATGACGTGTTTTGTTTCAGGGCTGATCAGAAGTATGTCGTCGCACTCTGCCGCCAGGGTGAACGGTTGTGTGATCTCAGCCTCAAGCAGCTTGAAGAACGTTTTCCCGAGCAGTTGATACGGGTGCACCGCACCACGCTGGTGCCGAAGAGCCGTCTGGAGAAATTGACCCGGGATGCCCAGGGCAGTATCTGGCTGAGCCTTCGTGGCATGACCGGGCCAGTAGCGGTCAGCCGTCGCTTCGCGCGCGAATTGCGGCCGTTGTTTCAGGATTCACCGGATTGGTCGGAGTAATACTCAGGCATATGTAACACTTTGTGCGTTTTTGTTTGCGAAACATCAAAATTGGTTTATAAAAGAACGGTGTGTGATTTTCAGGTTTTCAGGGTCGGTCGGTGGCTAGGAGTCTGTCGGACTTAGGATGAATTGGCTGCGGAAGCGGGACGACGGTCCAAATATCCGCAAATTTCGAGCACATAGGCCCACTATGCACACGAAATTTGCGAACATTTGGCCTCGCCGTCCCACTCCCTCGCTTCAATCCCCCTAAGTCCGACAGACTCCTAGAGCGCGATGCCGACTGCACAGCCCGCCAACCCATGCATAGTAAGGGGATACCAGGTGAGTGATCAAAGCAAGGCGAGCCCGTCAGCCGCAGGGCAAACAGATGCTGAGCGTTTGTTGGCCGACCGTGAGGCGCTGCGCTCCAAAATGGCCAGCGAAGTAGAAGATTTCCTGAAATCCGGCGGTAAGGTAGAGCAGGTTGATCGTGGAAAACGTGCCGATCCTCCGCGTAAACCCGAAAGCCAGTACGGTAGTCGTCCGATCTGAGCCGACGTTGCCAGCTCTGTTTGGCGTCGGCCTCTGAATGCTGAGCAGCAGTCGCAATCGCCGATTGACACTGCTGAACACAGTGTTTCAAAAAAAACATCAATGAAATCGAATTACCAAAGCGCACCCTGCTAGCCCTCAATCTTGTAACTTAACAACATTTGGCCAGTCACGCCTGACAAAACTTACCTAAAAGTCATAAACTCATTCCAGTCTGTTTCTCCGATGCCGAGTCATAATGCTCAATAATGGCGCACAAAGGTGGTAACAGCGGCCCAGGGAGGAGCGGTCCCGGAATCATTTACTCAGTCACCAGAAACCTGACCAGTTGCGCTGAATGTCGTTTTCTTTCAACACAATAGTGTTTGGTTTTACTTGTCAGAAAATTATTGACGAAAAATCGTTTCTTGCCTGTGACGCAGGGCAGTACACTGCTTGCATCTATCAACACATACCTACTATAAATTGACTAATCGCTGGACAATCCCCCATTAAGGAGATAACCGCTAATGGCCGCTTTTCCCGCTCACGCCCATGTGGACCTGAGCACCCCTCTGTTGCTGGAGTTTGCTGTCCGCCGCGAAGAAGGTGAGTTTGCCAATAACGGCGCCTTCGTCGCTCGCACTGGCGAGCGTACAGGCCGATCACCGAAGGACCGGTTTATTGTTAAAGAAGCCGGTAGTCAGAACGAGATCGAATGGGGTGCGGTCAACCGGGCCTTTGATTCCGCCCGGTTCGATGCTTTGTGGCAACGAGTCAGCGACCATGTGACGGATCGTGAACATTTTGTAGGCCATCTGGAAGTCGGGTCGGCGGTGCAGCACAGTGTGCCGATCACCGTGACAACCGAGCTTGCCTGGCACCAGGTGTTTGCGCGCAACCTCTTTATTGTTGCCGACGAGTGGAACTCGCAACAAAAAGCCAGCTGGCAGGTACTGAACGTCCCGAGTTTTGTCTGTGATCCCGAACGTGACGGTACCGCCAGTGATTCGGCCTGCATCATTAATTTTGAACAGCGCAAAGTGCTGATTGCCGGGCTCTACTACGCCGGTGAAATGAAAAAAGCCATGTTCTCGGTGCAGAACTTCCTGCTGCCCGCCCAGGACGTGTTGCCGATGCACTGCTCGGCCAACGTCGGCGACGACGGCAAAACTACGCTGTTCTTTGGGTTGTCCGGCACCGGTAAAACCACCCTCAGTGCCGATCCGGACCGGTTTTTGATCGGCGATGACGAACACGGCTGGGGCCCGGGTGTGGTGTTCAACATTGAAGGCGGTTGCTATGCCAAGTGCATCGATCTGACCGAGAAAAACGAACCGTTGATCTGGAAGGCGATTCGCTTCGGCACCATTCTGGAAAATGTCGTGCTCAATGAACACCGTGCACCGGATTACACAGACGATAGCCTGACCCAAAATTCCCGTGCCGCTTATCCGCTGGAACACATCGACAAGCGTCAGCTGAGTAATCAGGGTGATGAACCCAACGCCGTGGTGTTCCTGACCTGCGATCTGAATGGTGTATTGCCGCCGGTCTCCAAACTGACCAAGGAAGCGGCGGCGTACCACTTTCTCAGTGGTTACACTGCGTTGGTCGGCTCGACTGAAATGGGCGCGGGCAAAGGCATCAAAACCACCTTTTCCACCTGTTTCGGCGCGCCTTTCTTCCCGCGCCCGGCTGGCGTCTACGCCGAGCTGCTGATGAAGCGGGTTGAATCGGCAGGCACCGATGTCTATCTGGTTAACACCGGCTGGACGGGCGGTGCCTACGGCGAAGGTAAGCGCTTCAGCATTCCGGTGACCCGAGCGGTAATTACGGCGATTACCAATGGCGAGCTGGCGAACGTTGAAACCCGCCACATTGACGGGCTCAACCTGGATGTACCGGTTGCCGTGCCCGGGGTCGATGACGCCCTGCTGATACCGCGTAATACCTGGGCAGACCCCGCCGCCTACGATGCCAAAGCCGCTGCGCTGATCGAAGAGTTCAAGGCAAACTTTGCCAAATACGACGTATCCGACGCCATTAAAGCGGCCGGTCCGCACGGCTGATATAGCTGGGAGGTAAATCGACCTCCCCACTCGCCTGACAAAGGGTCGATACCGGCCCTTCTTATTTCGCTTCCCTCCGTTATTCCAAAATAGTAGGCACTCAGCAGGTTCATCCTGAACCTTCCAGTAAGCCGGGGCGCAACTTGCCTTTCCCCAGCCGCGAAGCCACACTCCCCGCCATGAACGAATTCGAACTCATCGAGCATTATTTTCGCGGCTGGCGCGGCTCTCATCCAGACCTGATTCTCGGTCAGGGCGACGATTGTCTGATCTGGCATCCGCGCCGGGCCACGGTGATGTCTATCGACACTGCCGTTGAAGGGCGGCATTTCCCGGCGCAGTCATCCGGGGCGCAGGCCGCCCAGCGAGCCTTCCTGCCAGCGCTCAGCGACCTGGCCGCCATGGGGGCTGAACCGGCGTTTTTTACCCTGGCCCTGACGTTACCAGGCCCTATGGATGATGCCTGGCTCGATGCTTTTGCCCGTCGACTCAGCGAGCTTAGCGAGCACTATGGCCTGGTGCTGGCGGGTGGCGATACCACCTCGGGCCCGTGCCGGGTGATCAGTTTGCAAATGCACGGCCTGGTCGATGCCCCTCTGCGGCGCGATGGCGTTCAGCCCGATGATGACCTCTGGGTATCCGGTTTCCCCGGGCGAGCGGCCGCTGCTTTACCGTCGGTTCTCAACCCGGCTCAGGCCTCGGCACCCGTAGATTGGGTTGCGGCCTATTGGTCACCCGAACCCCGCATTGAGCTCGGGCAGCGGCTGGTCGGGCTGGCAAGCGCAGCCATCGATGTGTCGGATGGTCTCGCGGCCGACTGCGGCCACCTCGCCAGGGCCAGCGGCCTCAACCTGTTGATTGAAACCTCAATGCTGCCGCAGGCCCCCAGTTTTCAGGGGTACCCGGAAGACCAGGTGGGGTCGTGGATACTCAGCGGTGGTGACGACTACGAATTGGCGTTTACCGCCGCACCCGGCCAGCGCGATGCAATAACCGCCCTGGCCGCAATGCTCAATCTGCCACTCACCCGAATTGGCCGGGCACAAGCAGGCGACGGCCAGGTGCTGATTGGGCATAATGGCGAGGCTCACACATTGAGCAAGACAGGCTTCCAACACTTCTGACCCGACCGTGATTCAACAGGATGTAACGAATGATTGAACCGAGTGCACGCCGCTGGCACAACCACTGGACGCATTTTCTGGCCTTTGGCCTGGGCAGTGGCGCCGCGCCAAAAGCGCCGGGCACCTTTGGAACCCTGGCCGCGATTCCGCTGTTCCTGCTGCTGTCCCTGTTACCACTGTGGCTCTATCTGGCGGTTATTGTTGTATCGTTTGTGCTCGGCTGTTACCTGTGCGACCGGGTTTCCCGCGATATGGGCGTGCACGATCACGGTGGCATTGTCTGGGATGAATTCGTTGGCTTGTGGATCACCATGATCGCCGTCCCGATCAGTCTGTGGACGGTGGTTTTGGGTTTTGTTCTGTTCCGGATATTCGACATCATTAAACCCTGGCCAATCGGCTGGCTGGACAATCGCGTTGGCGGCGGAGTGGGCATTATGATCGATGATGTTATCGCCGGTATTTTTGCGGGCGTGATATTACATGGATTGGTTTGGTTGCTGATTTAATGACGTAGGATATGAACTGACGTAGAACATTGAAAGACGCAGTACATGAAGTGACGCGAAACATTAAAAGACGCTAAACATGAAGGAACGCTCCAAGCGTCTTTACGTGTTTTGCGTCACCTTTTGTTTTACGTCAGTTCATGTGTTGTGTCACTTAATGTTCCGCGTCTTTCAATGTCCCTCGTCCCTTCAAACTTTTATTGAATCAAAGCCCCCAACCCCAACTCTTTAATATGAGCGTTGACCATGTCGCGCAGGTCTTGCTCGGTGCGGCAGGTCTGGGCGCGGTCGAGCAGGCTGACGCAGTCGCTGATGTGCAGGTAGCGAATCAGCCACTTGATGCGCGGCAGGTGGAAGGCCGAGAGGCTGAGTGTTCTTACCCCCATGCCCAGCAGCAGAACCACCGCGACCGGGTCGGTCGCCATTTCCCCGCAAATACTGACGGGCAGATTCAGCCGCTTGCATTCCCGCACGAGTCCGCGCAAGGCGCTGATCACCGCCGGGTGCAGGTGGCTGTACAGCGAGGCTACCTTGGGGTTGTTGCGGTCAACCGCCAACAGATACTGGGTAAGATCGTTGGAGCCGATCGACACGAAATCGATGGTGTCACGCAGGCGCGGCAGCAACCAGAGCACAGCCGGTACTTCAACCATGATTCCCACTGGCGGCTTGCTGACCGGGTAACCTTCTTCCTTTAACTGGGCAATAGCCTCATCGACAATGGCGTGAAAGCGCTCCAGCTCGTCTTCGCGACTGAGCATCGGGATCAACAGTTGCAGGTTGTCGTTATCGATATTCGCAATCAGCATAGCGCGAATCTGGTCGAGCAGAATGTTGCGATAATCGAGCGTGAAGCGCACACCGCGCCAACCGAGAAAGGGGTTCTGCTCTTTGATCGGGAAGTAGGGCAGGGCCTTGTCGCCGCCGATATCGAGGGTGCGCATCACCACCGGTTTTGGTGAATAGGCGCTGAGCACGCCCCGGTAAATACGCACCTGTTCTTCTTCGGTCGGAAAGGTGTTGTGCGCCATAAAAGGAATTTCAGAGCGGTACAGACCGATGCCTTCGGCGCCTCGCTCCAGACCCGGCGTAATGTCTGCCAGCAGGCCTGTATTGGTATACAGCCGAACACGCTGCCCGTCTTTGCTTTCCGCAGGCAGGGATTTTAAATGCGATAAATCAGCTTGCAGTGCTTTTTCCTGACGTGCCATGCGCTGGAACTCGTTTAGCAAGGCCACCGGAGGATGACCGATGACCAGACCACGGTAACCGTCGATGATGATCTCGGTCTTGTCCAGGCTGGTCAGGTCTTCATCGCCAATGCCCACCACAGCGGGAATACCAAGCGCATTAGCGAGCACAGCCGTGTGCGACAACGCCGATCCTTCCAGGCTAACAATGCCCGCCAGTTTATCGTGATCGATGCGAGTGAAATGGGAGATGTTGATCTCCCGGCCCACTAATATAACCGGGTGCTCCGGTTGCATGCGTTCATTGAGTTCTTCATGCAAATGCCGGTAAACGCGTACCCCCAATACCCGTAAGTCTTCAGACCGGGCTTTTAAATAGGGGTCGTCCATGGCTTCGAACACCGCGATCTGCTTCAGCATAGCTCGTTTTAGCGCAGTGCTAGCACTAACTCCCAACTGAATTTCCGCGGCAATGGCCTGTTTCAGTTCGGGGCTTTGCAGCAGTAATTTATAAACGTCGAGCAGGGAATTCAGAGTGTCGTTGGTGTTGCTGCCGAGCTGGTCGAGGCCGGTATCGAGTTCGTCCCGGGTGTCGGCCATGGCTTCGGCGATGCGGCTCTGTTCGAATTCAATACTGGCGCCATCCCGTTCGGGAATGTCGTCCAGCCGTACATCGTCTTTGACCAGCCAGGCCGTCGCAATCTGAATGCCAGGGGCACCCTTGATGCCCTGAAACCGGATCACCGGCATGTGATCGTCGGTCACGATCGGGCGCGTGGCTTTTTTCAAGTTACCCGCGAGGCTTCCGGCCATATGCGCGGCCATGGTGATCAGAAAGGCTTCTTCTTCCTCGGTAAAACGACGGGTTTCCTGTACTTGAACCACCAGTACACCCAGGGTCTGGCCGAGGTGAATGATCGGCACACCCAGAAAGCCCTGAAAATTCTCTTCTCCGGTCTGTTCAAAATAGCGAAATCGCGGGTGATGTTCGGCGTTGTCGAGGTTCAGCGGGTGCTGACGCTGGGCAATGGTACCGACCAGGCCCTGGCCGGGGGCCATGCGCGTGGTACCGATCGACTCTTCCGACAAACCCAGTGTCGCGGTCAGAACCAGTTCACCCTGTTCATCCATGACATACAAGCTGCACACATCAACGCTCAAGGCGGTGCGAATGCGATCCACAATCAGGCGCATCAGAGACGCACTGTCCGTCGCTTGTGCGGCCGACATCAGGATGCGTTTGGCAGTAATCAGCGGGTTGAGCATGGATGTCCTGTTACCAAGCGGTGCAATAGAAGTGTTCAGCAGGCGCTATTGTCGCTGGTTTTTGGGTTTAGCACCACTGGTCCTTGTTTCGGTGGCCCAGGTTGGTGTTGATCATTTCATGGCGTTTGATGAACACATTTCTTCGCATTCCGGCCGGGTCCCGCGCTAAGGTTTAATCGATTGATTAACAGGGAAATAACATCATGAAGCCTGGCCCCGCAACACACTGGCTGGAGCGCTATACCGACGGGGTGATGCGCCACCCGATCTGGCTGCTGGGCGCGATCGCGCTGGTCATGCTGGCGCTGGGCAGCCAGCTGCGCCATCTGCAGATCGACACTGATCTTGAGCACTTTATCGACGAGAGCAAGCCCGCGCGCCAGGCCTATAACGCGGTCAAGGAAACCTACGGCCGCAACGATGTTATCGTCGTCGGAGTCGCAGCGCAGGATGTACTCAGCGATACCAGCCTGACTGAGCTCGCCGACCTGCACCGGCGCATCGAGCAGTCCGTCCCCTGGGTGCGCCGGGTTAACAGCCTGATCAACGCCCCCTACCAGGAAGGCACGGAAGACGGCCTGCTGGTCGACGACCTGATTCCGATGCCGGTCGGCACGCTGGACAGAGACGTCATCGAGCGACGCATCGCCGCCACGCCCATGCTCGAAGGCCTGGTCATTAATGCCGCGCGCAACTTCACCACTCTGGTGGTCGAACCCTACACTTACGATTTTGATCCGACTGCGGTGACTGACGATGCCACGGCCTTCGATGATGCCTTTGGCGGAGATTTCACGGCGGGGCCTCAGGCTGAAAACAACGACCCGACCGGGGAAGGTGAGCGCTTTCTGCCCATCGAGAAAACCCATGAACTGATTCGGGCGCTGGAAACCGAGTTGGCGGCCACCGAGGGGCTGGAGACGGTCGCCGCCGGTATGCCGGTGGTGAACCAGCAATTGGAAGCCACTATGAAAAGCGAGATGCAGACCTTCATCAGCTTGACGGTGGCGCTGATCATCGTCGTCCTGGTGGCGTTTTTCCGGCGGGTGTCCGCCGTGGTGATGCCCTTGTCGGCCGTGCTACTGGCCATCATCGCGAGCTTTGCAACGCTGTCGCTGGCTGGCCAGAAAGTGCAGATGCCGCTGATTCTGGTGCCCTCCTTTTTGCTGGCGATTACGGTTGGCGATGCGGTGCATGTTCTGTCCCATTTCTTCAAAGCCTATAACGACGGCGTGGACCGGTATCAGGCGATGCGCCAGGCCATTCGGTTAACGGCACTGCCCATTTTTCTGACTTCGCTGACCACGGCAGTGGGTCTGGCGACCCTGGCCAGTGGCGACCTGATTCCCATCGCCAATCTCGGCCTGTTGGCCGCTCTCGGCGTGATGCTGGCTTTCGTGCTGACGGTGCTGATGATTCCGGCGCTGATGGCGATCTGGCCGCTGTCCGCGCCGCGCCCGGTGCAGCACCGGGACCGGGCGCTGGGGCTGCTGCGCTTCTTTGCCGACCTGTCCTGGAGGCGGGGCGCCTGGCTGGCTTGTGCCTGGCTTCTGGCGGTGATGGTCGCGCTGGCGCTGGCCGTACAGCTGCGTTTCTCGTTCGACCCGCTGAACTGGATGCCGGCAGACCTGCCGATTCGCACGGCCACCGACACCATCGACGACCAGTTAAGCGGCACCATCAACATGGAAGTCATCATCGATACCGGCGCACAAAACGGCATCAAGAACCCCGAGTTGCTGCAACGTCTGGACGCGGAACTTACGGCCCTGAAAGCCGGCTCCCCGGGCGGCGTGCGCATCGGCCATATCAATTCGCTGCTCGACATCATCAAGGGCACGCATCAGGCCCTGAACGATGGCGACGTCGACTTTTACCGTATTCCATCGAACGCCAACCTGCTCGCCGAAGAGCTGGTGCTGTTTGAAAACAGCGGGGCGGATGAGCTTGGTCGGCTGGTCAATTCCGACTACAGCCAGATGAAGGTAACGCTGATCATGCCCTGGGCGGACATTTTGCAATACCAGGATTTCATCGAGGTGACCGAAGCCCAACTGGGCAGCGCGCTGGGCGACTGGGCCGATGTGCATGTTGCCGGTTTGTTGCCCCTGCTCAGCGACACTCTGGACGAAGTGGTCACCACCACCGCCTGGAGTTACGGCCTCGCCGCCGTGGCGATCACCTTGATGATGATGGCGCTGTTGCGCTCGGTTGGGCTGGGTGTCGTTGCCATGCTGCCAAACCTGGCACCCATCATCGTGGTAATGGGCCTGATGCAAACGTTCGGCATCCCGCTGGATCTGTTCACCATGCTGGTGGCAACGGTTGCCATCGGCATCACGGTCGACAACACCGTGCATTTCGCTCACCACTTCCGCACCGCGCTAGCCAAAAACCCGGACGCACGCGCCGCCGTTGAGACCGCCTTCGACAACGCCGGCCGGGCGCTGATGACCACGGCGATTGTGTTAACCGCCGGTTTCTACGTCTTTTTGTTCAGCGATGTCGCCAGTATTTTCAACTTTGGCTTCCTGAGCGGAACCGCTTTTCTGCTGGCGGTGTTGTCGAACTTTACCCTTACGCCAGTGCTGTTGCGCTGGTACGCCCCATTACTGACCCGGGAGACTGCTCAATGAAACAGGAATCGTTAAAACTATCCGCTCGCCTGACCACTGGTATCGTTATTCTGGGCGCCATGTGGGCGCTAACCGGCAACCGTGCCCAGGCCGAGACCGGTCTTCAGATCATGACTGACGTCGATGCCCAGCCCACGCCCGATGTCATGGCCGCCGAGATGACCATGACGCTGATTGATCGCAACGGCAATCAGCGCGTACGCCGCTTGCAGTCGCGAAGCCAAACCTTCGACGACAGCGAACGCAACCTGCTGTTTTTTCTGGAACCGTCCGACGTGCGTGGCACCGGTTTTCTGTCGGTCGATTACAACGACCCGCAACGCAGCGACGACCAGTGGCTCTTTTTGCCCAGTATGAACAAATCCAAACGCATTGCCGGCAGCGACCAGAGCAGTCGCTTTATGGGATCGGATCTCTCCTACGCCGACATGGCATCGCACAATCTCGACGACTGGACCTACGAGCTGTTGCGTGAAGACAACGTCGGTGACGAACCGGTCTGGCTGGTACGCGCCACAGCGGCCAACCCCGGGGTGACTGATCGCACCGGCTATACCGATTCGGTGGTTTATGTGCAGCAGAGCAACCATCAGGTGGTCCGCGCTATTCACCATCTGGCGGGTGGCAATGAACGCAAACTGATGAACATACCGGAATGGGAGCAGCGCGACGGTTACTGGCTGCCCAAGGTACTGCAGGTGGTCAGCCAGGAGGGCGGCCAGACCGTACATCGCACGCAATTGACGTTCAGCAACATCGATCTGGCCCCCGGCCTGTCCGAATCCGAATTCACCGTGCAGCGATTGGAGCAGGGGCTATGAAGGCAAAAACACTGCTGATGACAGCGGCCACCAGCCTGGCCGTTGCCACGAACGCCGTGGCTGAAGACGACCCCTTTGACGACGCCTTCGACAGCGGTTTCGAAGACATCGTATCGGCCAAGCCCTCAGCGGCCAGCACGGTCTACCTGGCCCACCGTTTTATTCAGCGTGGCCAGGTGACCACGGCGCAGCCCGAACCGGGTTTGAGCCAGACGGATCACCGTGGTCTGGCCAGCCTGGCCACGGCCTGGCGCACCCAGGTGGAGTGGCGCCCAACCAGCCGTTTCGATGCGGTATTGGATGCCGAACTGAACCAGGACTGGGTGTTTGACCTGCGGCCCGACACCGGCTGGAAACCCCCCTATCGCAACCAGCGGGAAACCCGGCTGGAACTACGCGAGGCCCGCCTGGCGTACCGCACATCCGGCTGGGCACTGAGCAGCGGCCGGCAGGTGCAAACCTGGGGTTTTAACGATGCACTGTCAGTGCTCGAACCGGTTAACCCGCCGCGCATGGCGCAGCCGGGTTTGTACGATGCCGACGAAGCACGGCTGTCTCGCTGGCTGACCGAAGCCCGGTGGTACCTCGGCAACTGGACGCTGCAGGGTATGGTCGCGCATGAAAACCGAATGGCCGAATTGCCGGTTTATGGCAGCGACTATTATCCGCTACCCGCCGAGACCGCAGACCGGGCGCCCGACCATGGCTGGGAAGACCCAAGCGCCCATGCCGGCGGTGTGCGTCTAAGCGGCCTCTGGCAGGGGGCCGATCTTGCCGCGTTCGTCTGGCGTGGCTACAACCCCACCGGTCACCTGATGTTCGCACCGGACCAGGTCGAACGCCACTACGAGCGACTAACGACCATTGGCGCAGGGCTGAGCGTGCCGTTCAACAGCGCCGTGATCAAAGCCGAAATCGCCGCTGAAGACGGCCTGACCTGGGCTCCGGTTAGCGTGAGCCAGCAAGATGGGCAGGCGGTGCGCAACAGCGGCGCGGAGAACACTACCCAGCGACTTTCCTGGGCGCTGGGGGTCGACGTGACACTGCCGGCAAACAGCCGGTTATTGATTGAATACCGCACGGATTACCTGCCCGACTACCAGCCCGATATGGCCACCAACCTGGGTGAGGAGTTCAGCCACCGCTGGGCCATCGGCGCAGAACACAGCACCCTGCGGGAGCGGCTCACTTTGAGCGGCGCGGTACTCGGATTTGGCGGCCTGGCCGACGGCGGGCAGGCGATGCGGCTGGCGGCCGACTGGGACATCAGCGACCAATGGCGCACCCGGCTGGGCTGGGTTGGCTACCGCGCCGGCGATGCAGCGCAATTGCAGGCCGCAGACGACAGTGACCGACTGTTCTGGCAACTGGAGTGGCTATTCTAAGCGGCTCTGCGGTATGGTTTCTGGCCTACACTCCTGGCCCTCAAAGACGGGGAGCACCCATGCAGACACCTTCATCGGAGAAAGACACCGGTGCCTACGACCGCCTGCTAGAGGCCGGACGCCACCTGTTTCTGCACCAGGAATACCAACGGGTGTCGATCCGGCGCATCGCCGAGCGCGCCGGCGTCAACTCCGCGATGATCGCCTATTATTTTGGCGACAAAAGTGGTCTGTACCGCGCCGTGTTGCTCAGCTATCTGGGCCCGGTCAAGAGCCATGTGCTGGAGAACCTGAAACAGTTTCCGGCAACCTCCTTTGTTGATGTCTTCAAATACTTTTACCGCTTCGCACCGCGCGAATTGATCCATCTGGTGATCAAAAATGCACTCTACGCGCCAGATGCCCAGCGCCAATGGCTGATAGACAGCGTGTTGCGACCGCTGATTCTTCAGGTCGAACAGCAGCTCGACCAGACGCTTCCCGATGGCAAAATTCACCGTCCCGAACAAGCCCGGCTGATGCTGCAAAGTCTGCTGGTAGCGCCTTTGTTGCTGCAGCCAATTCTGGAAGCCGTCCGGCAAAAACCCATGGACGACGATTATTTCGACGACCTGGCCGATTTCATCGGCACCCTGCTCGACCGGGCGCTGCGGCCCTCGGAAGGTGACCCTGCCACGTAAACCGGGGCTACCGTCAGATGGAAAACCATCCTAAACTGAAGCAAACACCAGCGGAGTACCGACCATGCCTGAAATGACGATAACCCTGAACCGAAAGGGCACAACAGCCAGCGAAGCCCACATTCGAGACCACCGTATCGTGATGGATCGCCCAACTGAAAAGGGCGGAGAAAATGCCGGCCCCATGGGCGGGGAAGCCCTGCTGGCCGCCCTGGGCGGCTGTTTCATGTCCAACCTGGTTGCTGCCGCCCAAGCGCGCGAAGTAGAACTGGGCGAGATTGATGTCCGCATCACTGGCAACATTGCCGGCACCCCACCGGCCTATGACCGCATTGAGATGATTGTTACCGGTTCTGCGAGTGTTGAGAGCTTGCCCAAACTGGTGACGATGGCCGAGCGCGGTTGCATCGCCGCCAATACCCTGAAAGCGGGGCTTGCATTGTCGGTTGAGACTCAGTTTCGCTGAAGACCCGACACACAGGGTTCAAATCGTCGGCCAATGCTCATAGCGGCTCCATTGGCCACCGAATAGCCCCAAGTACCGGCAAAACTGTAGAAAAATCAAAGGCCTGGGTAGACTTGGCCCATTTGGCCGGTATAATGCGGGCTCTGTTCGAACACACCGCCCGGTGCGTTCAGCGGGGCCCTTAGCTCAGTTGGTTAGAGCATCCGACTCATAATAGAATGCGCTGACGGCGGTGCGGAGCGATAAAGCAGAGCAAATATAGCCGCTTACCACATGTAAGCGACACTGCCAAAAAGCCAATGTAACAGCTATGTAAGCGGCAAAAACAGTTTCGGGCCTTTAGCTCAGTTGGTTAGAGCACTCGACTCATAATCGATTGGTCGCTGGTTCAAGTCCAGCAAGGCCCACCACACAAAGCCCCACACCACGCGGTCTGGGGCTTTTTTATTTTCGAATGCAGCGCTCTTGTACCCGCTTACATGCGCTTACTTCTACAGTATATCCGGGATGAACTTCAGGACTTGCACAGCAGGCCAAGTTGACAAAGGTGCTGCTGATTTACAAATCAGAATCAGGTTGACAAAACATTGTTTACGCCCATATCATGGCAGCAACCACACTGCCACGAACGAGTACCGCCGTATGACCAAGAGCCCCTCAGAAATACACGCCTGCCTCACCAACGAACGCATTGATTATGTCGGCCAGCTCATAGCTCGCGTGAGGGCTGAGAATTTAGATGCTGTCGAAGAGCGCGACAATGGTTGGAGTATCGGCTGTAGGGCTCATGCTTGGGTTTGCAGCGAAATTTTGCAACAGGAAGAAGATGTTCCCTGGTTAAGTGTTGTTGACCCATCGCTCCGATTCATTTCGAAGATCGGGGATGTTGAGTTTAGCTTTTACAAAGGGATGGCGGAGAAGCCTAAGAAGAACATTATTACTCGCGCTCAATCATACCCCGAGCTCCGTCAAACGCTGTTGTTCGATCTCCCTATTCCGGAGAAGCTCGTATGGGTATATGCGGTGGAAACTGACCTCGAAGGCATTACAACTAACATTGAGTTTTTCGGAATGAGCGGATCCGGAGAAGTAATAGCCTCTCGTACTGTGCCGATCTTCGATGTGACAGCCAACCTGGTTGACGTTAACAACACCGAAAGCGAACCGGTAGAACTTCCGGCCGCATCTCCTTCGCTGCCAAAAATCAGAAAAGACAAAACATCTGATTCAGAAGAGCACGACGAATGACTGAAAGAATTAACTTTAACGGCGACAACTTAAGAATTGCCCGGCTTATGTCGGGCATTTCTCTGAATGAACTTGGCGAGCGTGTAGGCACGACTCGGCAGTACATTCATCAGCTTGAAACTACTGATAAGAAAATACCAACCAAAGACTTGGTTGAGGCGCTAGCGTATGAACTAGGGGTTGATCCGAATTTCTTCTGCTACCCGCTTGGAAACCAAGTCAAAGAAGAGGAATGCCACTTCAGGAAACTCAAAACAACGTTGGTTTCATCACGCAGAGAAAGTGCAGCTCGCGCAACCCTCATGAACAAGCTGATTGAAACACTGGAAGCTTACCTTGAGCTACCGCCTGTAATCTTCCCTCAAATGGAAATATCTTCTCTTGCTGACTCCGAAGCAGCTAGCATTGAGTGCAGGAAGTACTGGAAACTTGGCGACGGCCCAATTAAGAACATGATCCGCGTTGCGGAAAATGCAGGTGCGATTGTTTCAACATTTGGGGACGTATCAGAGAAAATTGACGCGCTCTCCTTAAACAGAGGTCGTCCGATAATTATTCTTAACACAACAAAGAATTCGCCGCGGCTAAGGATGGATATTGGCCACGAGATGCTACACATAATCGGGCATGACGGCATTGAGACAGGTGATAGAGAGACGGAATCACAGGCAGACCACTTTGCCAGCCATTTCTTACTTCCTCGCGCCGCTCTAATCCGTGAATACACTAGCAGAAGCAAAACACGGATAGACTGGAACGCTATATACTCGATAAAGGTAAAATGGGGAATCAGTGCCAGAGCGGTTGTTTATAGGCTTAACCAATATGGTCTAATTACCCCCTCGCAATATCGAACAGCCAACATCCATTTCAGCAAAACCGGACAAACTAAAGAGGAATTTTATGACGATAAAGTTCCTCTCGATTTACCTGAATTGTTGCCATCTAGCTTAACGTTGTTGCTTCAGTTCTACGGAAAAACGTTTGGCGGCCTGTTAAATGAGCTAGGGATGAAAGCGGAATTTTTGGCAAACCTGACCCAAACGGAAAGCTCATTACTTCCTCTTTTGGCAGAGGAGAGCTTGCCCGAGAATATAACAAGCATTGCTGCGTATAAGCACTCGAGACCACATAACTAGGGGCTTATAGGTGGAGAAAAGCGCCATTTCCAATACCTCCATCTTTGAGGCATGAAGGAAAATTTTGAGGCGAGGTGATTATTACTGCGGCCTACGCTCCACCATTAGATGCGGATTTTGGTAGTGAATATGTAAGAGCGAATGTTGATGTTAGCTTCGGTGTTCTTAATGGCGATAGGATGAAAGGCAAGGTTCCGATGGAGTCAGAAAAAGGGCGTTCAGGGTATGAAAAGAAACAAATTGAATTTGGTGGTAAATGGACCCCTGTAAAAGTTCATGGGAAGCGATTTCCTAACGGCGTTATTGGTCAAAATTGGGCACTTCAAGCCTCAGCAAGCCTTAGGGCAAATGAAGAAGCTCCTCAAGATGGAATTCCTATCTTTCTGATCGTAACCCTACGATCAATAGATGATAACGACAACGTTAAACAAGAGGGATTAAGGGAGCTTGCAAATACGAATTGGCTTCAGTTCAATATTACCTCTTATGTCCCTGTGAGGTTCTAACGTATATTCCAACATACTTGCTACACTTATTGTCAGCACCCCAAGGGAGACAGCAAGCATTGATAACCATTGCTTCATTCTGCTTGAAGTATTCACTCATTAAATATAGGGTCCTCAGCCAAATTCTCAATCATATGCAGAAGTGCAGCCCTGACAATGTCTTTGTGTTCGCTTGACAAACCATCCAAGGCTAGTGAATTTACTTCTTCTCCCAACGGGGTAAGTACATTTTTTAAGGCCTTTCCTTCAGGTGTAAGGTATATAAATACCTTCTGCTTGTTATCCGCTTTCTTTCTTCTGTAGATGTACCCCTTCTTTTCCATTGCTTTTAAGGCAGCAAAAGTTGTTGGAACCATCAAGCCAGCTTCTTCACTCAACTTTGCCTGTGTTATGCCATCTTTAACCCACAAAATACGAAGAAAGGCCCAGTGACCGAAGCTTACATCATAGTTAGTAAGTCGAGCTTGCAAGCTTCGCGCTAGAAGCCTGCTGGTATCTCTAACCAAATGTGCCATTCGATCGTTGGGTACGTCATGGTGCCAGTGTCTCCAGACGCTGTTCTTGGTTGGTTCCTGATGTTTATTCATTAATGTAAGCTCTTGGCTTTGGTTAGTTATTGCGAGCGATTTGTAAATATACAACAGAATGGAGTTTGAGGCTAATGAGTAGGGGTGTTAGTAGGAAAAATACGAACTGTCTTGTATTTAAACCTACTAATCAAGAGCTTGCGAAAATGGCGCCTTCATACAAACATTGGCAGTAAGATTCCTCTGGGCAATCTGGCTCCCAATATGCCATTGAAGACCAACGCGATAAACGCGTATGACACAAGTGATACTGACAATGAGGTGAGCCAGCGTATTCTAAAATACAAGCAAAATACAAGTATGTAGAGTGGTATGCCTAGCTCAAAACCGAGTAACCAAAGGGGTGGCAAAATCATCAGGATGAAAATGTATGAATTAATAAAACTGACATCACCTTCATTAACAGTTTTTAAACTTTCGCTTTCTTGAAGTGGATGTCGTCCTAGCTTTATCTCGACAATGCGAATTAACGCAAAGAGGGCAGACAGCGCTGATACAGTAAATGGAAACGCAAGCACTTGTTGAGGGTACTGTTCTATCAGCCCATAGACAAGGAAGGCCCCCATAAAGAACACTATGCATCCGAGTACGATGGTTTCAAATAGTTTCATGGCCGATTCCTGGCAAGCTTGGTTATATAAGGGAAAATCAAGATCACAGCCGCAACGATTATAATACTCAGTGTAATCGGTCTAAAAATGAACCCTGGTCCGTGAAAGTTTAAAGATAGGTTCAAGTATCGCTCCACAGCAGCACCCAGAACAAAACCCAGGAGCAGTGCTGCACGGCTTAGCTTTGCTTTATCCAGTGCTATCGCTATGAGCCCGAAAAATAGGGTAAACACGACATCTATGAAGCTGTTGTGTGTCGTATAGGCACCCAGCACCACTAGCATTAACAATATGGGAGCCAGTATTCGGCCCGGAATCAGGGTAACTCTTGCCAGATAGGGCATGAACAGAATGACCAGCAGGGCACCAAGAACATTCGAGAAACCTAATACGGCGGCGAGGCCGACTCCAATATCAGCATTGTTTCTCAGAAACTCAGGCCCGGGCTGTATGCCCATGACAATAAAGCCACCTAAGAGTACTGCCATTCCAGAACTGCCGGGTATGCCCAGGGCTAAGGTAGGAACGAGAGCGCCCCCTTCCTTGGCATTGTTGGTTGACTCTGGTGCTATCACACCTTCAATCGCCCCATCACCAAATTTTTCGGGTGCTTTAGACCTCTTTTTGGCAGCACCGTACGCCACAAAGGGTGCGGTTTCGCCGCCAACACCAGGTACGAGACCAACGATAATGCCAATAAGCGCAGATTGAACCACGGTAATCCAGTGTTTTACGGTATCTCGCATTCCTAAAAATACATCGCTAAACGCGATTGTTCGATTGCCAGAATCAGAGGCAATGGGTTTGCCATTCTGAATCAGTTTAATAATTTCAGGCACGGCGAATAGGCCCAAAGCAATAGGGATAAGATTAAGGCCATCCAGAAGGTATTCAGAGCCCATCCAGAACCTTGGTATTCCTGATATGGCTTCATAGCCAAAAAAAGATAGGAATATACCGAGCATACCTGCGACCAAACCAGACCATGTGGACCCGGAACCAACAGATGCAAGGAAAAGTAGACCGATCAGCATCAGAATGAATGTTTCTGGTGAGCCAAAACTCAAAATGATAGGTTGAAGAATGGGTATGAGCAGTGCAAATGCAATACAACCCAGTACACCACCGATTGCAGAACTCGCTAGCGCAGCACCGGAAGCGTAGCCACCTCGACCCTGTTTGGACAACGGATAACCATCGATCACGGTCGCAGCGCTGGGCGGCGTGCCTGGTATACCGAGAAGTATACTGGGTAAAGCACCACTTGTAGTAGTAACGGCATGTGCGGCAATTAGAAAGGCCAAGCCAACAAACGGTTCCATGCCATAAACGAATGGAATCAATATTGCTAATGCTGTTAGCCCACTAAGACCTGGTAAAATGCCAAATATCAATCCGATGGGTATTGCGATTAAAACGGCACTCAGTGCTTGCCAGCTTGAGAACAAACCAAGCCCATCAATGATGTTGGACCACATAAACACGCTCCAGTATGGCGGGTGCACCACAGTGAAGTCTATGGCTGCACCCGTGTAAGCCCTGATTAGAAGTACTTGTTAAGTAGAACGTTCTCAATTTCAGTGGCACGCCCTGATTTACTTGCTTCGAAAACACTGTTGACAATTGATTCGAGTTGCGATCCGGAAATATAGTTGATGTCCAGTCCCCGGTCTGCAAGCTCGCTCAGAAACTCATCATCTGTTAGAACTGTTTCCAGGGCAGTTCGAAGGTAATTGGTCAGCTCGTCACTCATTCCTGGCGGTGCAACGATTGAGCGGCCGATTTCTGCAACGTTACCGCGGTAGTCATTCCAGAATGCAGCGTCTTCGCTTAATTCAAGTTCTTCAGAGATTGGTTCGAGTTCCGGGAAGTACTGTGAGCTGGAATTGCCCAGTACCGTGATGGCTCTTGCCTGATCACCTTGGACGGAGTCGTTGATAGAGGTGTCGGTAAGAATTATACCGTCAGCATCGCCACGGTAGACTGCCAGTCGGGCTTCTGAACTGCCACTGAAGCCTAATCGAATAGCACATTCCAGTTGCAAGGCTTCACAGAGAATGGCTGCTGAATCGCTTGGGCCATCTGCACGGCTCATCGCTGAGAATACAATAGGACGATCTGCATCAATCAGGTCCTGTGTACTGTGGAAAGGAGAATCGTTGTTTACCATCAACACCCAGGGTTCAGCGTTAACTCTGCCAAGCCATGTGTATTCGCTTAGATTATAAGTTACACCGGGAGCTCCAGTTATTTGCCCTAGAGCTGATGGAACACCATTGAGAATGTATATAGTGGTGCCATCCGGATCTTCACGATAGACGGTGTTTGTAGCAGTACGGCTGCCGCCACCGGGCATGTTTTGTACAACGATGGTAGCTTCCAGTTCTTCGGCAAGCGCTGGGCCGAGTACGCGCGCATACGTATCGAAACCACCACCTGGCCCGTAGCCTACAACAAAGTTTATGGTTTCACCTTTTAGCGGAGCATGACTGTCTGCACCAGCCATTGCGGCAATAGATGTAAGTAGTACAGATGTTGTTACCTTGACTATACTTTTATTATTGAAAACTTGGCGTAGTAGCATGGTATACCTCTTATTTTAGTATGTACCCGATTATGGTACGTTCGTTTTGTCACGTTATACTTTAACGTGACTTTGAACCTCTCTTGGAAAGAGCTCTTCAGGCGTCATCTTTTTCTGCAACAACCCTTGCTCAAAGCCAAAGTCGAGGAACGCTTGAATCGTGTGTCTGTTTGGTTCAATGCCATAAGGCCACAGACTGTTCTCAAACGTGTCCGAAAGACTTTCGATATTTGTTGGAAGCCACGGGATCGGCATGTAGGAAGCCGTGACGTCGCAGGCTCGTTCGAGTGAATTATTTTTCGCTTGCTCCAGTGCAGCCATCAAGTTATTTGCAATCCAGGGATTTCGATCCAGAACCTCCTGTTTTATTGCAACCACATGCATGATCGGGAATATTCCGGATTTGGAGAAATACTGCCGTTCAGCTGCTTCAGGGCTATCAAGCAGCCGACGAATAGAACCGTCTTTACTGGAAAATGGAGCGGGAGGCCTTGCGCTGAAAATCGCATCGATCTCGCCGTCGAGCAGAAGTTGGGTTAGAGACTTATCTGCGCGGTTTACGTAGTCAATGTCACTGGGTATTGAGAGTTTAACCTTCTCCTTTCGCCCGGCCTGATTGACACCTGATTGAACCCACCGAATCGAGTTCAAGGAAATGCCTAGCTCATGCTGCAAGTATCCACGGGTGTAAACCGAAGCGGTCTGAGCCCACTCTGGAAGGCCTATGGATTTGCCACACAATTGAGAGGGGTCAGTTATGTTGGAGTCTGCCCGAACATACATGGATGACAGCCGAAACATTCTGGATAGAAAGACAGGAATTGCATTAAGCGTTGTATCACCCTGGCTTTTTAATACACAGTATTTTGCAAAGGAAAGCTCAGTTACCTCCCACTCCCTAAAATTCAAGAATCGATAGAATATCTCCTCGACCGGAAGGTTTAGCATCGTCAGATCAATACCGTCTGCCCGAACGCTGCCCATTCTTAGGTCGCGCACGTGATCATAATCCGGCACTGCCATTGTTAGCGCTATATTTGACATTCATTGAGCTCCTACATTCAACGCGTACTTGTTCTTATTTTACTGTTCTTGCACTATCAGCAAGCTTACCTAGGGATTCTATTCGTCAAAGTGACACACTGGATTTCCAATGGTCCCAGGCTCGAACCATTTGCCCTTCAACATTGACCATGGCTTGTTCTGCTTCTTCTTTAGACAGATACGTCACCTCGCCCAAGCTCATTGCTTGAGCTTGCAATTTGGCATTCACTTCAAGGTAAACAGCTCTGTACACGACCCTCATGAGTGAGTCTGCAACGACGGTTGATCCATGCCCTCTCATCAGTACTGTATTACGGTCACCGAGTGTTTTGGCCAGTGATTGACCCAGATCCTGATTTGAGATTAAAAGATCTGTCGGAGTGTCTGAGTGATCACGAATTTCATAAATAGGTGCGTAATCGTGAATAAAACAACTCATGTGACAAACGGGTCTTAGTGGAACCGACTTGACCACACTGAAAGGCACAATTGAAGGTGAGTGGCTGTGGACAACGGCCATGACATCCGGGCGCTTGCGATAAATTTCTCCATGGATGTATCGCTCCAGGTACGGCTTTCTGTCATCACCAACTACTGTGCCATCCAACTCGTGCTCAAGAATGTCGCTGGGGCTAACAGTATTGGGAGCCATATTTCTTGATAAAAAGAAGTGCTCGGGGTTTTCCGGGTTTCTAACGCTTACATGGCCAAAAGCATCCACGACACCTTCATTAAAAAGAATGCGATTCGCGATACTCAGGTCTGTTATCAGGTCATTTTGGGTCGCCATGAATCTTTTCTCAGTCAACTTGTTAGAGATCTAACATAGATGACGAAGGCGAAGGGGTCAATCAGATTTCGAACTGGGCAATTCTATGGACTTACCTGTCGAACGAGTGTGATATCGCGTTGCCAGGCGGCTTGACCATGTCTGGAATAAGCCTGGAACAGAGTGTTCCAGGCTCCGGGGCGACTTGCCTGGTCGGGAGGTGCCGGGCGGTTATTTACTCCGGCTCTGCATTGGCCCCGGCACACTATGTTGAAGTCTCTGTTTGGGAACACTGTACTCAGGTACCTTCACCAGATGTCTGCAGCAACTGCTTCTCCATGGAAAGCCATAAGCCCGGTGCGGTAGCCATGGTCGGGCCGGGTTTGTCGAAATCCGCGCCCTGGTGTGTCATCAGTACGCGTCCGCCCGCTTCGCTGACCAGCAACTGACCACCCCAGCTGTCCCAGGGGTAGACCAGCGGTTCATACATGCCCAGCAGGCGGCCGGAAGCTACATAAGCCAGGCCGAGCGCACAGGATCCGATGCGGCTGTACATGCCGCCCGCATCTACTAGCCACTCGATAAAGCGCGCTGATTGCCGTGCACCGAGTTTTACCGAGCTGCCGATGGAAATCAGGCCATCCGCTACCGTCTGTTCAGTGGCTACCCGGATGGGTTGACCGTTGCACCAGGCACCGCCACCGAGGACCGCAGAGTAAAGCTCGTCGGCTACCGGATCGTAAATCACTGTCATAAGCGTTTCGTTGCGATGAGCCAGGGCGATGACCAGACACCATTGTGGAATGCCTTTAAGAAAACAGGTAGTGCCGTCAATCGGATCAATGATCCACAGGTAGGCATCCTTGTCCGCTTCCTTTAGGCCGTGTTCTTCTCCGATGACAGCGTCTTCGGGAAACTGCGCATGCAGGGAGTCACTGATGAAGTGTTCCACCCGGGTATCAGCTTCCGACACCCAGTCCTGCTGGCCCTTGTTCCGTATCTTGAGTTCGCCGGCATTGTTGAAGTAATCTAGGGCGATAGCGCCGGCATCCCGGATCATGGTGCTGACGTGCTGTAACCGCGCATGAACGGCATCAATATCCCTGTTGCTGAGTGTTGTCGGTATCGTCATAGGAGCACCAGTTCGTTCACCAATTCCTGAATTCTGGATTGCAAGGCGTCCATACCCTGGTCGTTAGTGATGCGGACATCCGCGTGGTCGATCAGGGCGACATTTTGTTGAAACGCCTGATCGCCATCCACTATGCCCGCTGCCCGAGTGTCCGCCGCCTGGAACTCTTCCAGTGTATCCGGGTCTCCGGCGCGTCCGCGCGAACGGACACGTTCGAATCGTGTGGTGTCTGGTGTCACCATGGCTAACAGCACGAACCGGGCACCGGCCTCCAGGGCTGCCTGACGCAGTGTGTTTAACTCGGACAGGTTGCGTAAGCCATCAATGACGGTTCGCGGTTGATGAAAGGGGTCGATGTCTAACAACAGGCGCCGCGCAAAATAGTCAGCGCCTTCCGCTTCCTGTTTCCGGCGTCCGTATTCTTGCACCTGGGCCCGTGTTGGCTGATCGTGAACGGATTCGGCCTCTTCCCGCAGCAGCGCCGAAACTGAACAGGGGTTGAATCCCAGTTTCTGAATAAGCCCCGTCGTGGTGGTTTTTCCAGCCCCGGATTCGCCGCATATGGCGATGGCCAGAGGGGTTGTGTCGGGTGTCGTTGTCGATGAACTCATGGTGTGTTTCCCCGTTTTTGTTGATTTTTCTCCGCTGCTGTTGACAGGCGGTCCGACTTAGGACTAGATTATTGCAAGCGCTTGCAAAACAAGTCAAGCCTTGTTTAGCTTGACAGCAGCGCAGCCGGGCACAATCCAGCAGTTGGAACCATGAATAGTTAATGAGTCATGGTTTCCAGGCTTGCCCGAAGCCGAACTAAATACAAATACAATAAGACTAGCCTGCTCTGTGACGCCATGTCCCGGGCAGGTCGGGAGGCAAATATGAGTAACAAGAACCTTGTCCTATCTACCGTGATGGCAGGCGTTATGTTTGCGGGTAACGCCGCAGCCGAGTCAGACGAAACCTTTGTCGTGGCTGTACCCCAGGAACCCCAGGATCTGGCTGCTCAAGCCATATACAAGGAGGTTAATGCTCCGGGGCTGCGTAACGTAATCGAGCCGCTGATCATGTCCGATTCGCAAACCGGTGAATTCGTGCCGGTGTTGGCGACCAAATGGGAACGCATCGGCGATGACAGTTTGCGTTTGCACATCAGAGAAGGGGTGACCTTCCATGACGGCACACCGATGGATGCAGAGGCTGTGGCCACGTCCATTGAATTTGTCTGGGATCCTGAAAATGCGTTTACCATTCAGGAATATGCCGGGCCCGGTGTAATCACCGCGACGGTGGAAAGCGACAACACCGTTATCGTTCATTCATCCGAACCCGACCCCATGCTGGATTTTCGCATGACACTGACGGGTATTACATCGCAGCGGCAAATCGAAGAAAACCCGTCCGAACACTATACCCATCCGCTGGGTACCGGGCCCTATCAGTTTGACGAGTGGAACCGGGGTTCCAACTGGAAAGCCAGTCGTTATGACGATTGGTGGGGCTGGGAAGCCGATGTGGCGTATGGCACCAACAAGCCGCAATTCGATGCACTCGAGTTCCGCTTTCGCACGGAGTCTTCAGCACGCATGGCCATGATGCAGGCCGGCGAAGCGGATATCGTGAACGCGCCTCAGGCTTCGGACTGCGCGCGAGCCGACGAGTATGAGGAGTTCCGCTGCGTGTCCGGACCGTCCGACCGCTATTTGTATGGCCGGCTGGATCACTCACTGTATGCGGATGAACGGCTGCGGGATGAGCGGGTCCGGGAGGCGATTTTCATTGCCGTGGACTACGCTGGTCTGTCCAGCATTCTGGGGCTCGCTTCCGTCCCTCAGGGCCAGATGGGCACACCGGACATGACCGGTTTTAACGACACTTTGGAACAGTATGAGTATGACCTGCAACGCGCCCTGGAACTGCTCGCCGAAGCGCGAGCCGATGGCGTGGATGTAGATGGGTTGGAAGTTGAAGTCATGGGTCGTAACGATACGCCGCGCATCGGGGAACTGGTGGAAGCCATTGGCGCCATGATCGAGTCTGTGGGTATTTCCACCGTGCAAACGGTGCAGACACCGGCGGTGGCCAATCCACGGTTTCGGGTTTCCGATTACGAGGCCAACGCGCCTCGCGCATTGCTGCAGGTGCACGTCAAGCAGAATCCGGCGCCGGACTTTGGCCTGAATCTGTTGTCCAATTTCGGTTGCCCGGATACGGACGACCCTGCCGGCGCGACGCGTTCTTCCGTGTTCTGTGACGAGACCTTTGATCAGCGTCTGAACGAAGCGCTGGCCATGGTCGGTAAGGAGCGGCATGAAGCCATGCGTGAACTCGTTGCCTATGTGCACGAGCGCCATCTGACCATGCCTCTGGCGCTGCTGGACCACGCTTATTTGATCTCGAGCGATTATGAGCTGGTATTCGGACCCGCTGGCAGACTGTTGATGGCCAATGTGTCTGTAACGCGATAAGTCGAAATTAGGCGGAGGAGTTTCCTCCGCCGTCATAGAGCAAGTGGAGGATTTCCATGCCTTATCTAGTGCGTCGAGCGGGCCATTCCATCATCCTTCTGCTGGTCGTTGTCACCTTTGTTTTCTTAGCGGGTCGAATGATTGGTGATCCGGCCATTGTCATGCTGGGACCAAGTGCAACGGATGCGGCACTCGAGCAACTGCGTAACAATCTGGGCCTTAACGACCCACTGCTGGTCCAGTATTTTCGATTCATCACCGATCTGTTGCAAGGCGACATGGGGGTCAGTTTTCGCTATGGCTTTTCCCAGATGCCCGCCGACCAATTTATGGAAACGTCCGGGACACCGGTGATGGAACTGGTTCTGGAACGGTTACCGCAGACCTTCTATCTGGCAGCAGTGGCGTTGTCCAGCGCCCTGGTACTGGCTTTGACGCTGGGCTGCCTGGGCGCCATGTGGCCGAGATCCTGGGTCGACAACCTGGTGAACGTGCTGTCCCTGGCCTCGGTTTCCGTGGTCCAGTTCTGGCTCGGTCTGATGCTGATTCTGCTGTTCGCTGTGCATCTGGGATGGTTGCCCACCGGTGGCTATGGCGAGTGGTATCACGTCATTTTGCCGGCCATTGCCCTGGGTGCCAGACCTCTGGGGCGGGTTGGCCAGGTGACGCGCAGCGCCATGCTGGACGAACTGTCCAGACCCTATGCGGCGGCGGCCCGGGCCAAGGGCTTGCCGGAACATCGCATCGTATCGGTACACGCGCTGAAAAACGCGGGTATTCCCATCGTGACTATTACCGGCGATGAACTGGTGCAACTGGTGACCGGCGCCATTCTGGTGGAAACCGTATTCGGCTGGCCGGGCATTGGACAACTGCTGGTCTCTTCCATGAGTACGCGGGATCTGCCGGTGCTGCAAGGTGCCATATTGACCGTCGCGGCGTTGGTTATCGTCGTTAATCTGGTGGTGGATGCTACCTATACCTACCTGAATCCCAGAGTAAGTTTCAGTTCTCGGAGTTCATGAAATGACACAGAAACTGGTTACACAGACCCAACCGGGTAACCACGGTCAGGGCCCGTTGCCGGGGTCGTTATACGGCTCCGAAACCGTGGAAGAAGATCGGGCTCCCAAACTCACCTGGAAGCATTATTTGCTGGCCCTGGTCAGCGACCGGGTGACCATCACCGCCGTGCTGTTTCTGATGCTGGTAGCGATCGGCGCTGCGGGCGCGGGCTGGCTGGCCCCCTACGATCCGGTCGCCATCGACATCATGAATCGCTTTATTCCGCCACTGAGTGGGACCGCTGACGGATCTTTCCATGTGTTGGGCACCGACCAACTGGGACGCGATGTCCTGAGTAGGCTGATGCACGGCGCCCAGGTTTCGGTATCCATCGGTTTTCTGGGGGCGACCTGTTCGGCGCTGGTGGGGATTACCGCCGGCATGATCGCCGGCTACCGCAGGGGGCTGTTCGAAGACATCGTCATGCGCCTGGTGGATGGTATGCAATCCCTACCGTCCTTGCTGATTGCTCTGTTCGTGCTATTCATCATTGGCGGCGGGTATTTGAACCTGGTGCTGGTGTTCACCTTCTTGCATTGGATGGTATTCGCTCGCATGGCTCGTTCGCTGACCCTCGGCTACCGGGACAGCATGTTTGTTAGCGCGGCGCGCGTTCTGGGCTGTAAGGACCGCCGAATTCTCGTGCGCCATATCCTGCCTAACATGATGGCTCCGCTGATGGTGTTGTTCACCCTTGAGGTTGCCATTCTGATTCTGTCCGAAGCATCGCTGTCTTTTCTCGGCTTCGGGGTGCAGCCGCCAAATGCCTCCTGGGGGCGGATGATCGCCAGTGGACGGAATCACATCAACACGGCCTGGTGGTTGGTAACGCTGCCCGGCACAGCGATATTTCTGACCGCCCTGGCACTCAATCTGGTCGCTGGCTGGTGCCGCAATATCAGCGACCCTGTACAGAGCGCACGCTGGCTGACCCCCAAGCGCGGCAAGAAAAAGCAATGAGGACTGAACCATGACAACAATCGAAACGCATGACCGGACACTCCGGGAAAGGTCCGCCGCCGAAGCCCCGATTATGGAAGTACGCAATCTATCAGTGGGATTCGATACCCCGCACGGTCCGGTTCAGGCTGTTGATGATGTCTCCTGGTCGATTCGTCGGGGGGAGACGCTGGCGATCATTGGCGAGAGTGGGTCCGGCAAAAGTGTCGGGCTGGAAACCCTGATGGGACTGATCAAATCACCCCCGGCGACGATCTCGGGCCAGGCTTTCTTCGCCGGTGAGGACATGCTGAAAATGTCCGGCCGGGAGCGACGCGCGTTACGCGGTGAAAAACTGGCAATGATTTTTCAGGATGCCCTGACCGCGTTGAATCCGTCGCTGACCATCGGTACCCAGATCAGTGAGGTGTACCGGCTGCGTCGGGGGGTCAGCAAGAAAGAGGCAAATGACAAGGCGGTGCAACTGATGGACCAGGTCAAGATCCCGTCGGCGCGCAGCCGTCTGGGTGACTACCCGCACCAGTTCTCCGGTGGCATGTGCCAGCGGGTCATGATCGCGCTGGCTCTGGCGATGGATCCGGAAATTCTTATCGCCGACGAACCGACCACTGCACTCGACGTGACTGTCCAGCGGCAGATTATGGATTTGCTGAGAGAGGTGCGTGATGAACGCGGCATGTCCCTGATTCTGGTCACCCACGACCTGGGTGTCGTGGCGGAGGTGGCCGACAAAGCTGTGGTCATGTATGCCGGTCGGATTGCCGAGTCGGCCGATATCGTCGATCTGTTTCGCAAGCCCAAACATCCGTACAGCCGCGCGCTGTTGCGTGCCATGCCTCGTGTCGATTCGGGTGCCGAACGCCTGGAATGCATTGCCGGCACGCCACCCACGCTGAGTCATATTCCGTCCGGCTGCGCTTTCCGTCCGCGCTGCGCTTTTTGTCAACCAACGTGCGCGCAGGAGCGACCCCGGTTGCGGGACATGGAACCCAACCATCAGGCAGCCTGTCATTTCGCCGAGGAGATTGAGCATGGTGCATGAATCCATAATCGGGAAACACCCTGAGCAGGAGCGCGATGTGATGCTGTATGCCCGGGGGCTGGTCAAGTCCTTTGCCATGAAATCCCATCAGGGGTGGCGTACCGTAGAGCAGGAAATCCGTGCCGTGAATGACGTCGGGTTCTCGCTGGGCCGGGGGGAAACGCTGGGCCTGGTGGGAGAATCCGGGTGTGGCAAGTCCACGCTGGCCAAAATGCTGGTGCGCCTGATCGAACCCACAGCAGGAAGCATCGAGCTGGACGGCGAAGACATTCTCTCCCTGAATACCGAAGCCATGCGCCAGATGCGCCGACGCATCCAGATGATTTTCCAGGACCCCTATTCATCATTGAACCCGCGCATGACCGTGGCCGAGATCATTGGTGAATCCTGGGTGGTATTCCCGGATATTGTGCCACCTGAAAAACGCGAAGAGCGCATCAGCGAATTGCTGCACCAGGTTGGCCTGAACACTTCTGATGCCGATCGCTACCCGCACCAGTTTTCCGGTGGTCAACGACAACGCATTGGCATCGCGCGTGCCCTGGCGGTGGAGCCGGAAGTGATTATCTGCGATGAACCGGTATCGGCGCTCGATGTTTCAGTACAGGCCCAGGTGATCAATCTGCTTATGGATATCCAGCGGGATACCGGGGTGGCCTATGTGTTTATTGCCCATGATCTTTCCGTGGTGCGCCACATTTCGGACCGGGTGATGGTCATGTACCTCGGGGAAATCATCGAGGGTGGACCGGTCGAACAAGTCTTCGAGCACCCGCAACATCCGTATACCGCCGCTTTGCTGTCTTCTGTTCCGGTTCAGGATCCGGAGCAGAAGGGGCGTCGGGTGCTGGCATTGCCGGGCGAAGTCCCCAGCCCGATGAACCCGCCACCTGGCTGCAAGTTCCATACACGGTGCCCCTATGCCACGGATATTTGCCGGACCCAGGCCCCGGAAACCCAGGGTGACATGATGCAACGCGGAGTGCGTTGCCATCACACGGACCGGCTGGATTTCAGTGAATATCTGGAACACATACGCGCCCGTGCCACGGGCTGAAAACCGTCTCAACGTTGTGGGTTGTTGAGCCTTTGCCGGTCATGGTCATAGTGTCACCATGACCGGTTTTTTTGATGGTAATGCCTGGATAATCCCAATCCATTCCAAGCCCGACAGGCTCTTTGATATTTCCCTAGCGCAACGTGCCCCGCTCGATCAGGGTACAGGGAAACAACAACCGTTTGACGTTGCCGCTGTCCTGGCCGGCCATGGCCTGGCTGATTATGTCCACCGTTTGTTGCACCATGTCGCTCATTGGTTGCCGGATTGTGGTGAGCTGGTAAGCGTCTGCGCTGGCCAGTTCAATATCATCGAAACCGATAATGCCCAGGTCATCCGGAATCGTGAGCCCGTGCCGGTAACGCGCCACATCCATGACGCCGAAGGCGACTAAATCGTTGCCGCAGAAAACGCCATCAATGTTCCGGTGTTCGTCCAGCATCTGTATCGCCGCCTTGCGACCGGCGTCGTAGGTATATTCGGTGGCGTTAACTCGGGCCACTAATTCGACTCCGGCTTCACCAACAGCGTCACAGAAGCCTTTTTCCCGGAATGCGTTGGTGGATGTGGTGGCGGGACCGCCCAGGTAAGCCAGTTTCCGATAACCGCGCTCAATCAGTTTGCGTGCCGCCAGGCGTCCGCCTGCCTCATTGTCGGCGCATACGACGTTGACCTTCGCATTTCGAGGCTGGCGGGCGTAAGCCACCAGCGGTATGCCCTGGCGCGCGCACTGGTCAACCAATGCCTGTGACATGGAGGCGGCAGCGACCACCAGGCCGTCCACACCATACTGCATGACTTGCCGGGCTGACTCGACTACATCGACCCCCTTGGACACATTGAATACCAGGGCTCGCAGGCCCCGGGCCTGCAGGGCGCTGGTAAACAGATCGAGGGTCGTCAAATGCATGGGGTTCTGGAAGTTGGCCAGAATGATACCCACCAGCGCAGTACGCTGGGTCATCAGGCTGCGCGCCAATACGTTGGGCATGTAGTCCAGCTTCTCTGCCGCAGCCAACACCCGGTCCCTCATTTTGGAAGATACGCTGGCTCCGGGGGTAAACACACGGGACACCGCCGATATGGAAACGCCCGCTTCCAGCGCGACGTCGCTGGCGGTGATGCGTGAAACTCTTTCGGTCATTCCTTTAAGCTCCTGAAGGCTTTACAATTTGCAAGCCCTTGCAATTATTGTGTCTGCCGGGCTGTTGAGTCAACTCTCCCGTGAAATTCAAGTTGAATGGAGTAACGATTTGGATTGGGGTTGGCTGTTAAGTTCAGGATGGTGCTATTGCCGTCTTCGACGCTACCATGACGTCTTTAACAAGAACAACAGGCTACAAGGCCCGGAGTAAAGCCCCATGTCAGCTAACAACACCGAAGCGAGCGTCTTCGCCGACGAACAGGACACGGATATTGAAGCCTTTGCCCGCTTGTGCGAACAGAGCGCGGATGTGCGGGACTACCCCAGGGCTTCGACCGTTGAGCGCGGGGTCGTTATTTATGATCGCCTTGCCTTTGAGTTGGACTCGGCGCTGGAACGGCGGGGGCTGATGGCTGAGCTGAACCGGGTGTTTTCAACCGGGCCAGGCATCGTGGTGGTGCGCGGCAGCTTTGTCGATACGACCGTGCTGGATCGCCATACCGCTGTGTTCAAGCGCATTATGGCGGACGAGTCGGAAGTTCGTACAGCGGGGGATCATTTCGCCGCGGCAGGGGCCAACACCCGGGTCTGGAATTCGGTGCAGAAAGTGGCCGAGGTGGATCCGGCAGCCTTTATCGAGTATTACGCTAATCCGGTTATGCATACGTTGTCCGAGGCTTGGCTGGGGCCGCACTACCAAGTTACTGCCCAGGTCAATGTGGTGCACCCCGGCGGCCAGGCGCAACAGCCGCATCGGGACTATCACCTCGGTTTCCAGACCAACGAGGCCGCAGCGCGTTATCCCCTGGCCGTACACCGGTTGTCGCCCTTGTTGACGCTCCAGGGCGCCGTCGCTCACACCGATATGCCGATTGAAAGCGGGCCAACCCAGTTGCTGCCGTTCTCGCACCAGTACGAGTTGGGGTATCTGGCCTGGCGGCAGGATGCGTTCAAACGGTATTTCGCCGAGCATGCCGTCCAACTGCCGTTGAATAAGGGAGACCAGCTTTTCTTCAATCCGGCCCTGTTCCACGCCGCTGGCGATAACCGCACTCGCGACCAGCATCGCATGGCCAATTTGTTGCAAGTCTCTTCGGTCTTTGGTGTGCCCATGGAAACGGTCGACCGAACCATGATGACGTTGGCGATTTATCCGGAGCTGTTACGCCAGGTTCAAGCCGGTTCACTAACCGGCACTGAGTTGAGCGGTGTAATTGCGACGGTGGCCGACGGGTATTCCTTCCCCACCAACCTGGACACCGATCCGCCCGTGAACGGCCTGGCGCCGCAGACCGGTCAGCAAGTACTCGCACAGGCGCTGGAGGAGGCCTGGTCGCTGGACAGGCTACGCCGGGTGATGGCTGATAAAGCAAGTCAACGCAGAGCTTCCCAGCTTCCGCCGTTCTGACTGGATGTCAGGCAGGTCTCGATAAAGTGGATCCCCCGGGCACCGTCTTCGGCGGGTGGGAAAGCGTTATCGGGCGACAGTGCCTGCCCTGTCTCGCGCGCAGTGATGGCTTCAGCCAGGTCCCGGTAGAGTGTGGCAAAGGCCTCCTGGTAGCCCTCCGGGTGACCGATCACGACCCTGGTGTGGCGGTCCGCCGCCGGATACAGTCCGGGCCCGCCCTTGGCCAGTACCCGGCAGGGTTCGTCCAGCGGGCGGTGGATCAGTTCATTGGGCTGTTGTTGGTGCCATTCCAGGCCGCCCTTGCTGCCGAAGATTCTGAATTTAAGGCCGTGTTCGGCGCCGGCTGCAGCCTGGGTCACCCAGATCAGGCCATGGGCGTTGTTGTCGTAGCGGGTTAGCAGCGTCGCATAGTCGTGCGCGTCCCGCCCCGGCGTTACCGAACAGACATCGGCGGTCAGGTGGCTCGGCTCCATGCCGGAGACGAAGGACGCCAGGTGATAGGCGTGGGTACCGATCTCGCCCAGGATCAGCGAAGGGCCGCTGATTTCGGGGTCGAAATGCCAGTGGGCGCCGCTTAGTTCGTCTTCGCCCAGTTGCGCCAGGTGTCCCTGCATGTACTCGCACTGCACCATTCGGATCTCGCCGATATCACCATTGGCGATCATGGCCCGGGCCTGGCGCACCATCGGAAAGCCGGTGTAAGCGTAGGCTACACAAAACAACCGATTATGCTGCTGCGCCAGTCTGGCCAGTTCGTCAGCCTCGGCTGAGGTGTTGGTCAGTGGCTTCTCGCACATGACGTGGAAGCCTTGCTCCATGGCGCGTTTGGCCAGTTCGAAGTGGCTGTTGTTGGGCGTCATGATGGCGATGACATCAACCCGGTCATCGCGCCCGGCCTCGCTATCAATCAGGCTGAAACCGTCGGCATAGCCGCGCTCGATGTGCAGGGTTTTTGCAGCGGCCAGGGACCGGTCGGGGTCGGAGGAAAAGGCGCCGGCGACCACGTCAAACAGACCATCCAGCACGGCGCCGCCGCGATGAATACTGCCGATGAAAGAGCCGGGGCCGCCGCCGATGACGCCGAGCCGCAAGCGACGACCGGGTATTAGGTTCGATTGTGTCATGATTTCAGCATCCATTCGTGGGCGGGATCGTTGTGGAAAATCCAGGTGCGTTCTGGACCCGCCATGGTGTTGAGGTAATAGAGGTCGTAGCCGTGCGGTGCACCAACCGGATGGTAGCCCTCGGGCACCATGACTACCCCTTTGTCTTCGACCGTGATGGTCTCGTCCAGACTGCGGTCGTCGGTATAGACCCGCTGGAACGCGAATCCCTGGGACGGATTCAGGCGATGGTAATAGGTTTCTTCCAGTTGGGTTTCGTTCGGCTTGGCGTCGGTGTCGTGCTTGTGCGGCGGGTAGCTAGACCAGTTGCCGTTGGGCGTGAACACCTCAACCACCAGCAGTTTTTCCGCCGGGATGTCGTTGAACAGGATGTTGCAGACCCGGCGCTCGTTGGTCCCTTCACCCCGGGTGATGTATTGCAGTTCTTCCGGTTTAATCAGGCGCGCGGGATACTTGCCCTCGGCCGGTGCCCGGGACACCGCCAGTTCCAGCTCAGTTCGGGCGGTGACGCGGTATTCATCGCGCGGTGGCACATAGACGGCATAAGGCGGTTGCTGTTCAAAAATGGTGGTGCGCTCCCCGATGTCGGACCAGGTTTCCTGACCGGTGGACACATCGGCCTTGCCGGTCATCAGCACCAGGCAGACTTCGGTGCCTTCGGTCGGTTGCGTCAGGGTCTGGCCCGGTTGCAGGGTATAGACTTCGAAACCGACGTATCCCCAATTAGCGGACTGGGGGGTAATGCGCTGGATGCACCCGATGTCGTCGGGTGTTTGGGGTCTGGAAAGCAGGTGTGACATGTGATGACCTCCTGTTGGAAGAGTTGGCCAATATCGACCTCTGGCCAGTTTGATTCGAAATAGCTTTTACTCAAGTTGCAGAGTTTGTACCTGACTGAGTGCCGGGTACCGGGTATGCCTATCCGGGGGAGTCCGCAACATGGATGTTGCGGTCTAGGCCCCATGGACGGGTTTACGCCGACCCCGGAGAGGCATACCCGGTGCCCGGCACGGATTCCTGGCACTGAGGTGAAAGTGTGAGCTCCGCATTACTGCACTTTGACGGCCTGGCCGGTCCTGGCCGATTCCACGGCGGCCTCGGCCAATGCCAACGCCATCAGGCCGTCGTTCTGGTTGGCCAGTGGCTTGGATTTGCCCTCTACGGCGTCAATGAAGTTGGCCAGTTCGTGTCGGTACGCCTCGGCGTAACGTTCCAGGAAAAAGTGTTGCGGTTTCGCGCCCTGGCTGCCTGCATCGGTAGTCTGTACCAGGTTTGATTCCAAATTGTTGTTGGCCTGCAGCATACCCCCGGAGCCCAGTACTTCGATGCGCTGATCATAGCCGTACACCGCCCGGCGGCTGTTGCTGATCTGGCACAGCTTGCCGCTGGCGGTCTTCAGCGTCACCAGTGCCGTGTCGACATCGCCGGCCTTGCCGATGGCCGGGTCCACCAGGCAACTGGCCGTGGCAAAGACTTCCACCGGTTCCTCGCCCAGCAGCCAGCGCGCCATGTCCAGATCGTGAATCATCATGTCGCGGAACAGACCGCCGGAGGACTTAACATAGTTGGCCGGCGGCGGCGCCGGGTCGCGGCTGGTGATGGTGACCATCTCGACAGCGCCGATGGCCTCGTCAGTCAGACGCTGTTTCAGGTCGCTGAATTGCGGGTCGTAGCGGCGGTTAAAGCCGACCAGGCAGGTAACGCCGGTGCGTTCGAGCGTCGCCAGGCAGGCCCGGGTGCGTTCCAGATCAAGGTCGATCGGTTTTTCGCAAAAAATCGCCTTGCCCGCTGCAGCGCTGCGTTCCAATAGTTCGGCGTGAGTGTCGGTTGAGCTGGCGATAATTACAGCCTGAACGTCCGGGTCGTCCAGCGCCTGTTCGACACTGGTGACCTCGGCTCCGTACCGTTTGGCGAGTTTTTGCGCCGACTCGGCGAAGACGTCGACTACGTATTTCAGTCGGGCGCCGGGTTGGGTCGCCAGATTCGCAGCGTGTATGGCGCCGATGCGACCGGCTCCAAATAGACAGACATTGATCATAGATCACTCCTGAACAGAGGTTGTGTCATGCCGGATTGGCCGACATGGAACGATTTTTATCCAGACGGTAAGCCAGGCCAATCGCCAACGATTGGGCCAGGCAGAGCGTCGGTGTCAGTGAACGAAAGCCGTGAACTTCGGCGTCGGGCAGGGTAAACACCACACTCCCGAAGTTCGCCAGCGGGCTCAATTTGCTGTCGGTAATGACGATGACAGGCACGCCCCGCTCGGCGGCGATGCGCACGCTGTCGTCGGTTTCGGCCGCATAGGGCCGAAAGCTGATCGCGATGACGGCGTCGCTGGCGCTGATGGTGCCCGCCTGCTCCTTGTACATGCCGCCGACGTTGTCTAGCAGGTGCGCCTTGCGGTCAATGTGGCGCAAGGCGTAAGCAAAATAGGTAGCCGGGACGAAGGAGCGGCGTACACCAATGATGTGTGTCGCGTCAGCCCGCGCCAGGATATCGATGGCCTGCTCCAGCGCATCGGCCGGGATGTGATCGTGCAGGCTGTGCAGCGCCAGCGAGTCGGCGTGTATGAATTCCCCGAGCAACTGGTGCGGTGATTGCGATCCCGGGTCGCCGAGCGACTCGCGGGCGATACGAATGCGTTCGGTGTAACTCGGTGACTCCTGCATCAGGTTCTGCTGAAACAACCGCTGCATTTCAGTGAAGCCGCTGTACCCGAAGGCATTGGCGAATCGTACCAGGGTCGACGGATGCACTTTCGCATCGCTGGCGATGACTTGAACGGTGCCAAAGGCAATGTTGTTTGGGTGGTCTACAACATAGTGTGCCACTTGCCGCAGCCGCTTGCTGAGCGATTCGTAGTGTTCCTCGATGGCCCTCTGCAGATTAGCCAGGGTATCGGGAGCCTTGGTTGATTCAGTCGTCATCAGTCTGTGTCTCGGGTTGCAAAAGCCGACCGCTAAAATGGAATGAATTTTCCAGAATTGCAATAACGGTTTTTCATATTCAAACCGGGCTTGAAACCATTAACGGGTCTGGACGCTCATTCCGGGTAAATACGCTGGATATCACCAAGTAAGGAATGCCTCCGACCCGGCAGGGCCAGAGGCTGTAGGCCTAGCGGACTTCGCCGGCCAGTTCTTCGACCAGTTCAATGTTCTCTGCGGTGATGAATCCCGGGCCTGAGTTGACGTTATTGGCGGGAATAATGCCGTAACGGTTATACAGGTCCAGGAAGGTCACCGGCAGGTAACCCTGCAGGTAGGGTTGTTGGTCGATGGCGAAATCGATATGGCCTGCCTTGATGGCCGCTGCGATCTGGTCGCTCAGGTCGAAGGTGGCGAAATAGACGTCACCGGCCTGACGGCTGCGTTCCAGGTAGCGCAGGGTTGGGTGGGCCGAGTTGGGTCCCAGCGCCAGGATGCCGTTAACGTCGGGGTTTTGACGCATATAAGCTTCCACGCTGCGTTCAACCTCGGACGGGTCGATGCCGGCATCGAGCATGTGGCCCGACAGATCCACGCCCAGTGCATCGGCGAAACCCTGGCAGCGTTCGACTGAAGCCGGGTTGGTGATGTAGTGGTTAACGCACAGGAAGCTGGTAACACCGGCGTCCTTTGCGCGCAAGCCAGCCCCGTGACCCGCATCGTACTCCGGCTGCCCGATGTGCAGCAGGGCGCCCAGCTCGCGGCTCTGCTCCTGGGTGCCCGAGTTGATGGTGATGACCGGAATACCCTGACGTACGGCATCCCGGATCGGACCTTCCAGCACTTCGAAATCAGCGATGCTGATGATGATGCCGTCCGGGTTGGAGGCGACCGTCTGTTGGGTGATGCGTGCCATATCGGCCAGGTCACCGTTGGTTGGGTTGCGGTATTGAACCTCCACACCATGGGTTTCCCCGGCTTCGCGGATGGCGTTCTTGATGGTGTTCCACCAGGAGTCGGAGTCGGGCGCATGGCTGATCAGCACGTAGCGATCAGGATCCTCGGCGGTGACATGGGCGGGAAGGGCGGCGCAGGCCAGGGCGATTAGCGACAGACTGATGCATTGCCCGATTCTTTTTATTGTGGCTTTCATCGAGATTCTCCTTGCGGGTTGTGATCAGGCCAGGCACCAGGCTAGGCCCGTCTATGAAACCTTGCTATGAAACTAGTGTTCTTTATTTTTTATTATGGAATAAAAATTCCAAAAGCAAAGATGGACCTGTCATCGAACCTTGTCAAGCGATGACCGGAAAATAAATAAAACTTAAATTCTACTGTGTTGACTTTTGGAATTTTTATTCTATTCTGGCAGCAGCCTGAGCGGATACGCACTCAAGGCGCACAACAAAAATGGTCAATAAAGACAATAATAGAGGACACCCACAATGTCGGTTTCAACCCCCGCGGCAGGTGCGACTGCCAAGGCGGAAGATGGCGCCCGGGACGAACGTCTGCGCCAGGTTTCGCGTGTTAAACGTCTGCTGAGTCGACCGGAGTTGGGTTCTATCTCCGGAACGATTCTGGTTTTTATCTTCTTCATTATCGTGGCCGGCGATTCCGGCATGTTCGCCGCCAACGGTGTCATGAACTGGATGACCGTCTCCGGTCAGCTCGGCATCATCGGCATCGGTGCTTGTATGCTGATGATCGGCGGCGAGTTCGACCTGTCCATCGGTTCGATGATCGGGTTCGCCGGGATGATGATTGCCATCCCCGCTGTCTATTGGGACTGGCCGGTCTGGTCGGCGATCATGTTCGCTTTCAGTTGCGCCCTGCTGATCGGGTTTACCAACGGGTTTATCGTGGTCAAAACCGGTTTGCCATCCTTTATCGTTAGCCTGGCGTTCCTGTTTATTCTGCGTGGTCTGACCATCGCGTTATCGATCCTGTTTACCGACAAGACCATTGTTGGCGGCGTGTCCGCAGTAGCTGAAGGTGATTGGCTGGGAGCGGCCTTTGGTGGTGAGATCGGTGGCTGGCTGTTTCAATGGCTGGCTGATATTGGCCTGATCGGTACCTACCCCAATGGCGACGCCCTAGTGTCAGGGATACCCATGGTGATCGTCTGGTGGTTCCTGTTGGCGGTGGTGGCCAGTTGGGTGCTGATGCGCACACGCTACGGCAACTGGATATTCGCCACCGGCGGCGATGCCAAAGCCGCCAAAAACGTGGGCGTACCCACCGATAGGGTCAAGATCTGCCTGTTTATGTTTACCGCGTTCTGCGCCACCGTTCTGGCCGCCTGCCAGGTATTGGAGTTCGGTTCCGCAGCCGCCGACCGGGGGCTGCTGAAAGAGTTTGAAGCCATTATCGCCGCAGTGATTGGCGGGGCCTTGCTGACGGGTGGCTATGGGTCTGTCGTGGGTGCTTGCTTTGGGGCGTTGATTTTTGGCGTGGTGCAGATGGGCATCAATTTCGCTGGCTTCAATTCCGACTGGTTCCGGGTTTTCCTGGGTGGCATGTTGCTGATCGCCGTGTTGTTTAACAACTACATTCGCAAAAGTGTCACTGAGAGTGCCTGAGGCTGACCGGAAATATAAACAGGAGCATGGTCATGAGCGAATTTATTATTGAACTGAAAAAAGTAAGCCGGTATTTCGGCAGCGTTATTGCCCTGAAGGACATTGATATTCAGGTCAAAGTGGGTGAAGTTCATTGTCTGCTCGGTGACAACGGGGCCGGTAAATCGACACTGATCAAGACACTGGCAGGCGTTCACCGCCCTAGCGAAGGCGAATACCTTTACGACGGTAAACCGATACGGTTGCAGTCGCCGCGGGATGCGCTGGATTACGGCATCGCCACGGTGTATCAGGATCTGGCACTGGTGCCACTGATGAGCGTCACCCGCAATTTTTTTATGGGCCGGGAAATCGTCAAGGGTTGGGGGCCGTTCAAACGGTTCGACCTGGAAAAGGCCAACCGAATTGCGCAGCAAGGCCTGGCTGAAATGGGTATTCACGTGCGCGATCCGGAACAGGCTATTGGCACCATGTCCGGCGGTGAACGTCAGTGCCTGGCGATCGCCCGGGCCATTCATTTTGGCGCGCGTGTGCTGATTCTTGACGAACCAACGGCCGCGCTTGGCGTCAAGCAATGTGCCAACGTGCTCAAGGTTGTTGCCAAGGCTCGGGCTCGTGGCCTGGCGGTGATTCTGATTACCCACAATGTTCACCACGCCTTCCCTATTGCGGATCGGTTCACCCTACTTAACCGGGGCCAGAGCATGGGTACTTATTTGAAATCGGAAGTAACACGCGAAGACATTCTCGGCATGATGGCCGGTGGCGCTGAATTGGAAGAACTGGAGGCCGACCTGAATGAGTTTGCCCGTTCGGACGAACAGGCATCCGCCAACACATGAACGATTCACGCGACCCTCGACAATCGGGAGAGGCAGTATGAAAACATTAAAAATTGGCTTGATCGGTACCGGCTTCATGGGCAAGGCGCACGCCATCGCCTACCATTCGGCGCCGGCGGTTTTTCCGCTCAGTGCCAACCTCCAATGTGAGCTGCTTGCTGAAGTCAATCCCGAACTGGCGGAGACCAAGGCCCGGGAGCTTGGGTTTCGCCGCTCCACTGGCGATTGGAAAGCCCTGGTCCGGGACCCTGACGTGGACGTTGTGGACATATGTTCGCCCAATTTCCTACACAAGGAAATGGCGCTGGCAGCCATTGCCGCCGGCAAACACGTTTACTCCGAGAAGCCACTGGCACTGAACGCGGCGGATGCGCTGGAAATGACCGAAGCGGCGGAACGCGCCGGGGTGAAAACCCTGGTCGGCTTCAACTACGCCAAGAACCCGGCGGCTCAACTGGCCCGGGAGATCATCGCAGCCGGTGAAATTGGCGAGGTAGTTCACTTTCGTGGCACCCACAACGAAGATTATCTGGCCGACCCCGAGGCTCCGTTCAGCTGGCGGTTGAAACGCGAATTTTCCGGCAGCGGCACCCTGGGGGACATGGGGTCTCACATCATCAACCTGGCGCAGCACCTGGTGGGCGAAATCACCGAGGTATCGGGCGACTTGCAAACCGTGATCAAACAACGCCCGGTCGCCGGGGAACCCGGCCGTCACGACACCGTGGAGAACGAAGACCAGGCGCATTGTCTGGTGCGCTTCGCCAGTGGCGCTATGGGCACTTTGGAATCAAGCCGAATTGCCTGGGGCCGGAAAATGGGGCTGACCTTCGAGATCACCGGTACGCGCGGCAGCATCGTGTTTGACCAGGAACGGATGAGCGAACTCAAGCTGTACACCGGTAACGATCCGGCCAACCGTTCCGGCTTCCGGACCCTGTTGCTCGGGCCGGAACATCCGGATTACGGGTATTTTTGCGTCGGTCCCGGCCATGGTGTCGGTTATAACGATCAAAAAACCATCGAAGTGCGTGATTTGGTGGAAGGGCTGGCGGCGGATCGCCCGCTATGGCCCAACTTTCGCGCCGCCTACGAAGTAAACCGGGTCATCGATGCCATTGAATTATCGCACGCCGAGGGTCGCTGGGTTCGCCCCTGACCATCGCTACTCTGCAGGAGAACAGGACTATGTCGAACCCGACCGATGTCGATCAGCGTCCACTGGACGTGATTTGCCTGGGGCGGGCTGCGGTCGATCTGTACAGTGAACAGATTGGCAGCCGCCTGGAGGACGCCAGCAGCTTCGCTAAATATCTGGGGGGCTCCTCGGCCAACATCGCCTACGGCTCCGCCCGACTGGGCCTGAAATCGGCCATGCTAACCCGGGTGGGCGATGAGCACATGGGTCGTTTCGTGCGGGAGGAACTGGCCCGCGCCGGGGTGGATGTCAGCCACGTGGTGACCGACCCGAAACGGCTGACCGGCCTGGTGATCCTGGGCCTGAAGGATAAGGACACCTTCCCGCTGATCTTTTATCGCCAGGACTGCGCCGACATGGCGGTCAGTCCGGAAGATTTCAGCCCCGATTTTATTGGCTCCAGTAAATCACTGCTGATCACCGGTACCCATTTCTCAACGGCAAGCACCTATGAGACCAGTCGCACCGCCATCGAGTACGCCCGCAAAGCGGGCACCCGGGTGATTCTGGACATCGATTACCGCCCGGTGCTCTGGGGCCTGACCGGGGTCGGGGAAGGCGAGAACCGCTTCGTCAGTTCCGAATCGGTCACTGGCCATCTGCAAAGCATTCTGCCGGAGCTGGATCTGGTCGTCGGTACCGAAGAAGAAGTACATATAGCTGGCGGCAACGAGGATACGCTGACGGCGCTACGCCGGATTCGTGAACTGACCGATGCGACCATCGTCCTCAAGCTAGGCGCTCAGGGGTGCACCGTGCTTGACGGTGCCATACCGGGCAACACCGATGCGTTCGAAGTCCACACCGGTGTGCGCGTCGAGGTGCTGAATGTACTGGGCGCCGGCGATGCCTTCATGTCCGGTTTTCTGCGCGGCTGGCTGCGCGACCAGTCGCATCAACAAAGCTGTGCCTACGCCAACGCCTGTGGCGCCCTGGTTGTGTCCCGGCACGGCTGCGCACCGGCCATTCCGGATGCGCGCGAGTTGGACGATTACCTGGCCCACGCCGAACAGATCAAACATCCGGATCAGGATGTGCGGCTGAACCGGTTGCACCGTATCGCGGGCAGGCGACCGCCGGTCTCGGACGAAATCTATGGCCTGGCCTTTGATCACCGCAAGCAATTGCTGGAAATGGCTCGGGAGACCGGGGCGGATCTGGAACGGATCGAGACGCTGAAACTGCTGTTGGTCAGGGCGGCGGAGCAGGGTGCCGAACGCGGCGGCGTGGCCGACAAGATCGGCGTGCTGGTCGATGATACTTTTGGTCAGGATGCCTTGAACGCCGTTACTGGCCGGGGCTGGTGGATCGGCCGACCGGTCGAACTGCCGGCCTCCCTGCCGCTGGAGCTCGAAGGCGGGCGTTCAATTGGGTCGCGCCTGAAACACTGGCCCATCGAGCATGTGGTCAAATGTCTGGTGTTCTACCATCCGGACCAGCCCATCGCTATTCGCTTGCAGCAGGAGCGTCAAATTCAGGAGCTATACCGGGCCTGTCTCGCCTCGGGCCATGAACTGCTGATTGAGGTAATACCGCCCCGGGGCCTGCCGCAGGATGACCTGACGCTGCCCCGGGCGTTGCAACGCTTCTACAATTTGGGCGTCTACCCGGACTGGTGGAAGCTGCCGGCACCGAGCCGGGTGACCTGGCAGCATCTGACTGATCTGATCCGCCAGCGTGATGAACATTGCCGGGGTGTGGTGCTGCTCGGCCTGGACGCACCACTTGACGAACTGAAGCGGGAATTCAATCACAGTGCCGGCTTTGACATCTGCCGGGGCTTTACCGTCGGGCGCACGCTGTTTGGTGAACCGAGCCGACTCTGGCTCGGCGGTGACATCGACGACCGGTCCCTGATCCAACAGGTGAGCGACAATTACCTGGAACTTATTGAATGCTGGCGCGGACGCACCGCGGAATAACGAGGGGAGCGCAATGTCTACCGAGAGCAGTGTTATGAAGATCGACAGCAGTACTTCGTCTACCATCAGACTGACCATGTCGCAGGCGCTGGTACGATACCTGGCCGCGCAGAAAATCGAGACCGAACATGGCGTCCAGTCATTATTTGAAGGCGTGTTTGCCATCTTCGGTCACGGTAACGTCGCCGGCATGGGTGAAGCCCTGTACCAGTATCGGGAATCTCTGCCCACGTACCGGGCCCATAACGAGCAGGGCATGGCGCATGCCGCCATTGCCTTTGCCAAGGCCCACCGGCGCCGGCGCATGATGGCCTGCACCAGTTCCATCGGGCCGGGCGCCACCAACATGGTGACGGCCGCCGGTCTGGCGCATGCCAACCGGCTGCCGGTGTTGCTGCTGCCGGGCGATGTGTTCGCCAGCCGGACACCCGACCCGGTGTTGCAACAGGTCGAACATTTTGGCGACCCGGGCATCAGCGTCAACGACGCCTTCCGGCCGGTCAGCCGGTATTTCGACCGCATCACCCGGCCGGAACAGATAATTACCAGCCTGCCAGCGGCGCTGGCGACCCTGCTCGACCCGGCCGACTGCGGTCCGGCGACGGTGGCGTTGTGTCAGGATGTGCAGGCCGAAGCCTACGATTACCCCGAATCGTTTTTCGCCGAGAAGGTGCATCGCATCCGCCGGTCTCCGGCGGATGAAGGCGAGCTGGATGCGGCGCTTGCCGTGCTCGGACGCGCCCGCAAGCCCTTGCTGGTGGCGGGCGGCGGCGTGCACTACGCCGGCGCGACCGACACCCTCAAGGCTTTCGCCGAGCGTCATGGCGTACCGGTCGCGGAAACCCAGGCGGGCAAGGGCGCTCTGGCCTGGGACCATCCTCTGTCAGTGGGCGCCATCGGCGTGACCGGAACGGTCATTGCCAACGAGTTGGCGGCCGGGGCGGACGTGATTCTGGCCGTTGGCACCCGATTGCAGGACTTCACCACCGCCTCCCGGACGCTGATGGGCCGACGCGATATCCCCATCATCGCGCTCAATGCGGCCCGGTTTGATGCCCACAAGCATCAGGCAGTACCGCTGCAGGCCGACGCCCGGGTCGGGCTGGAACAACTCGACCGGGCGCTGGCCGACTGGTCAAGCGACACCGGCTGGTTAGAACGTGCCACCCAGGGGGCTGCCGACTGGAACCGTTACTACGACCGGGTAACCGCGGCAGAAGGCGTGGAATCACCCACCGGCTTGCCGTCGGACGCCCAGGTGCTGGGCGCGGTCAAGCGCCAGTCCGGTCCGCGCGATGTTGTGGTCTGTGCCGCTGGTGGCCTGCCGGGCGAGTTACACAAGCTGTGGCGCACCGACGACCCGGGCGGCTATCACGTCGAATACGGCTATTCCTGCATGGGTTATGAAATCGCTGGCGGGCTGGGTGTGAAAATGGCCCATCCCGACCGCGAGGTGTTCGTGGTGGTGGGTGACGGTTCCTACATGATGCTGAATTCGGAGCTGGCCACCAGTGTGATGATGGGTCACAAAATCATTGTAGTGGTGCTCGACAACCGGGGCTACGGCTGCATCAACCGGTTGCAGAACGCCACCGGCGGCGCCGCCTTCAACAACCTGCTGGAAGATTGTCATGCCATTCCCGAAGGGGCGCCGAAGTTGGATTTCGCCGCCCATGCCCGCGCACTCGGGGCCGAGTCGGAATCGGTCAGCGGTATCGCCGAACTCGAAGCCGCCCTGCAGCGAGCCCGACTGGCACAGCGTTCCTACGTAGTGGCACTGGACACCGACCCCTACGTCACCTCCGAAGGTGGAGACTGGTGGGACGTAGCCGTGCCCGAAGTCTCAACACGTTCCGAAGTGAGCCAGGCACGTGATGCCTACGAGACCGCCAAACACAAGCAACCCTATTGATTGAGGCCTGAAAAATGACTGTACGTTTAGGGATTAACCCGCTGACCTGGAGCAACGACGACATGCCGGCTCTGGGGGCGGAAACACCACTCGAAACCTGTCTGAGCGAAGGCAAACAGGCTGGCTTTTCCGGCTTTGAGCTTGGCAACAAGTTTCCCCGCACCCCGGAAAAGCTGGGGCCAATTTTGAAACAACACGAATTGAGCCTGGTGTCCGGCTGGTACAGCAGTGAATTGCTCAGCCGCACCGCCGAGGCGGAAATCGAGGCGTTACAGGACCACCTCCACCTGCTGAAAAGCCTTGGTGCCAGAGTCATGGTGTTCTGCGAGGTGACCGACTGTGTGCACGGTGACCAGAGTACGCCAGTGTCCCGGCGTCCGGTCATGACCGAGGCCCAGTGGCAGACCTTTACCGAACGGCTCGACCAGGTGGCCCGTTATTGCCTGGACCAGGGCGTGCGTGTGGCCTACCACCACCACATGGGTACGGTCGTGGAGTCGGCCGATGACGTGCGCCGGCTTATGGACAGCACTGAGGAGGCCGTCGGTCTGCTACTGGATACCGGCCACCTGATATTCGCTGGCGGTGACCCATTGCAGATACAGCGGGAATACGCCGGGCGTATCTGCCACGTGCATTGCAAGGACATTCGTGCCGAGGTTCTGGCCGATGCCCGCAACCGCGACCTGAGCTTCCTGGACGCTGTGCTGAATGGAACCTTCACCGTGCCGGGCGATGGTTGCATCGACTATCCGGCCCTGTTCAAAGGGCTTGAAGCCAGCGGCTATCAGGGCTGGCTGGTGGTGGAGGCCGAGCAGGACCCGGCGGTGGCCCACCCGCTGACCTACGCGCGCATGGGATACGAAGGCTTGACCCGGGCCTGCGCCGAAGCAGGACTGAAACTCGACAACTGAAACCCGGAAAACCCCGGTCAGACACGATACGAATAAATGGTGAAACACATGACAACATTAGGTAATTACATAGGCGGCCAGCGGGTCGCCAGTCACAGCGGTCGGGATGCGGCCGTATTCAATCCGGCTAAGGGCGAGGAAAGCCTGCGCGTGGCTATGTCCAATGCCGATGAAACCCGTGCCGCGGTAGCCACAGCTGAAGCCGCGTTCGCCGGTTGGAAAAGCGTCAGCCCGCTGAAGCGGGCGCGTGTAATGTTCAAGTTCAAGGAACTGATCGAACGCGATGCCGAAAAAATCGCTACCCAAATTTCCCTGGAACACGGCAAGGTGTATTCCGATGCCTTCGGTGAACTGACCCGGGGTCTAGAGGTGGTCGAGTTTGCCTGCGGCATCCCCCACCTGCTCAAGGGCGAGCATTCGCTGAACGTGGGTCGTGGCGTCGACAGTTATTCTATGATGCAGCCATTGGGCGTCTGTGCCGGTATCTCACCCTTTAATTTTCCCGCCATGGTGCCGATGTGGATGTTCCCCATCGCGCTTGCCTGTGGCAATACCTTCATTATGAAACCGTCGGAAAAAGATCCGAGTGTCCCGCTCATGCTGGCGGAACTGTTGAGCGAAGCCGGGCTGCCCGATGGCGTGTTTAACGTGGTTAACGGCGACAAAGAGGCGGTCGATGTGCTGCTGACCGACGATCGGGTGCAGGCGGTCAGTTTTGTCGGTTCCACGCCCATCGCCGAATACATCTATGCCACGGCCTCCGCTCATGGCAAACGGGTTCAGGCACTGGGCGGCGCCAAGAACCACATGGTGATCATGCCGGACGCCGACCCGGCCCAGGTGGTCAACTCCCTGATGGGGGCCGCTTACGGTTCGGCGGGTGAACGCTGCATGGCCATTTCAGTGGCCGTCTGTGTGGGCGACAAGGTGGCGGATCATCTGGTTCGGGATCTGCAAACGGAAATCGCTGGCATGCGGGTCGGCCCCGGCACCGGCCAGGCCGAAGAGCCCCACATGGGGCCCCTGGTGACCCGGGAGCACGCCGACAAAGTGCTGGGTTACATCGCAACCGGTGTGGACGAGGGCGCCCGGCTGGTGGTGGATGGCCGCGACTTTGTCAGCCAGGGCAACGAGAATGGCTACTTCGTCGGCCCAACCCTGTTCGATCAGGTCAAGCCGGACATGCGCATTTACCAAGAGGAGATATTCGGCCCGGTGCTGTGCGTCGTGCGCGTTGCCAGTTACGAGGAAGCCGTCAAGCTGGTCAATGAACATGAATACGGCAACGGTACCGCGATTTTCACCCGGGACGGCGATACCGCACGTCAGTTCAGTGAACATATCCAGGTGGGTATGGTGGGCGTTAATGTACCGATTCCGGTGCCGATGGCGTTTCACAGCTTTGGCGGCTGGAAACGGTCACTGTTCGGACCCCTGCACATGCACGGTCCCGATGGCGTACGCTTCAATACCCGAATGAAAACAGTGACCGCGCGCTGGCCCACCGGGGTTCGGGCGGGGGCCGAATTTTCCATGCCGACCATGTCGTAGTATATGAGCTGTCCAGACTCACCGATGCCATTACGATGCCGTTCACTTCCGTGCCCAGGTAGACCGTGGCGAGCCAGTTGTCTTCCTGCGGCAGACCGGTTTCGATGAGATCTCTTCATCGGGTCTCCGGGTTGCGGTTCTACATGAGTGCATTTCGGTGGTGCAAGCCAGACCGTGACTCAGGGTAGTGCGATTGGATACAGCTCGGGTGGCGTCGGAATGTATGTTCACATGTCTCTCCTCGGTCATCGTCAGTGTTGATAAATTGAGGATGGTAGTGGCCGGTGAGAAAATTGTGAGTGAAAATGTTGTTTTTGGAAAAATAAGACTCAAATAAAATTGAAAGGCTGATCAGTATCCAAGGCGTTGTGATATCTGCATGGCTGTTTGTATCACCTGATCGGCCAGCCCGGGAATAAGGTCATCCTTCATTCGAATTACCGGGCCAGCCAGGGCTACACAGCCCACAACGTTTCGTTCACTGTTGTAGATAGGCGCCGCGATGGAGCGCATGCCCGTTTCACTTTCCTGGTCTTCGAGCGAATAGCCTTGCACTCGAATCGTATCGAGCTTTGCCTTGAGTTTTTCAGGGTCGGTTATGGTATGCGCAGTTCGTTTTTTGATCGGTTCCTTTAAGATTGGCAGTCGTCGGGACTCGGACATGTAGGCGAGCATTACCTGGCCTTCGGCTGTGCAAACCATAGGTTTGCGAACGCCAATATCGGACCGCATGCGGATGGCGTGACTGCTCTCCAGGTGAAAGGCGTACAGAATCTGGTCCTCATCGGGAATGGCCAGCAGGATGGTTTCATTGGTTTTAGCTCGCAAGTCCATCAGCATGGGGCGAGATTCGTAGGAGACGTTCATACGACGACGAACCTGTGCACCCAAACGAAATAAAGCCAGTCCAAGGCGATATTTTTCGTTTGCTGGATTCTTTTCCAGGAAACCGTCATTGACCAAAGTAGAAGCAATGCGGTGCGCTGTACTCTTGGCCACACTCAGGGATTTGGCAAGTTCAGTGATGCCGAGTTCACTGGTCTCATCGGAGAACGCTTTCAACATCTTCAGCGCATTGCTGACTGAAGACAGGGAGGTTCGGCCACTGCCCCGACGTGTTTCGGTCTCTTCCTGACGTGATGTCGTTTCCGTTACATCGTTCATAGCTGCAATAACCCAGGGTGCTTTTTACCAGTGAGGGTGAGTTTCACATTAAAGCCAACGACCGACAAGCGAGCTTGAAGGGTTCAAACCAAGCTAGACCTTACTGTATAACATTTATTCCTCTATATGAAACCGTGTTCTTTCTAATTTTCTGAGGCTATGATGGCTGTTGTTCATTGGAACAAGGTCTGTCGACAAGGCGCTATGCATGTCCGACAGACTCACGGGTAGAAGTGGCCCGCTACATAGTAGAGGTATGAAGATGAGTTGGTTGGATTGGTGGCTGCCAGAGCAGCTGAGTACGGTTGCGTCTGTTTCACTGGTGGTGATCAGCTTCTTTACCTCAGCTCTGACGGCTGCAGTAGGGATTGGCGGGGGAGTGGTGTTGCTCGCTATTATGGCAAACCTAATGCCGGCAGCAGCGATTATTCCAGTTCATGGCGTTGTGCAGTTAGGTTCCAATGTCGGACGATTGTTGACACTGCTGGGTCTGACGGACTGGCGTATGGCAGGTTGGTTTTCCCTGGGTAGTATTTTTGGGGCCCTTGGGGGCGGGCAAGTGGCCGTCAGTATTCCATCCGGCTTTCTGCAGCTGGCACTGGGATCATTCATTTTGTACAGCGCCTGGATGCCGGTTTTGCGGTTGCCTGCCGGTCGTAAGTCTATTGCTTTCCTGGGTATGGGAACCGCCTTTCTCGCCATGATTGTCGCGGGCATAGCCCCCTTTGTATTTGTGGTATTGAAAGACTTGTTCGAAGACAGGCGAGCCTTGATTGCGACCCAGACAGCGATGATGACAACTCAACAAATTCTTAAAATCGTCATATTTGGGGCTCTGGGGTTTGTCTTTGCTGACTGGTACGGCTTGCTGATTCTGATGATAACAACTGGCTTCATGGGAACTTTAACCGGTAAGTACTTTCTGAACCGGGTGCCGGCTGACAGGGTACAACCCATATTGAAAACCTTGCTGACACTGATGGCAGCCCGCCTGATCTATATGGGTTATGTTGGTCTGGCCTGAACCTGACGCGATGTCCCATAAGTGAACAAAGCTCGATTATTGGACAAAGCGTTCACGTAGAAAGACAGAATGCAGTCATGGGTGACTCAAAGCCCTCATTCTAGAGTCATTCCTTATAAGGGAACGGGTGTGTCTATATTTGCATTCTTCATGTGATTTCCCTATAATGCGCTCAGTTGATGACGAAAGACCTTCAATACAAAGAAAACAACAATCCAAGGCGGACGGACATCAGACACTGTTTTTTTTGATTATTGGAGATTGGATTATGTCAGTTAAGACCCCTGAAGAGATGTACAAAGAAGCCCAGCAATCACTGGGATTTCACGTAGCCTCTAACCTGCTCACCATTGTATCCCTGCCTGTTACCCTGCTGAGCAAAGCGTGGGCGCTGGCAAGTGGCGTGATGAGCAAGGCTGACGAGTCTGGCGCAGAAGCCAGTAAGTCCTAATTAAACCGCGCGAGCGATAGAAATGACGGTAGTGCCTGAGAATGTATTCAGTGTGATACCGTCACTTTGCTTTTCCACCCTGTACGACCCCCCCCTTTATATTACCTGGCTTTTAACTCCTTCTGCAGCTATCCCTGCCTATAGTCTATACGCCAAGACAAACGTCTGTGTGGTGACAAGGCTGGCTTGTCTGTCACCACTTTTACCGTTAAATCAACTGATAACCACCTGATAGGTATAGAACAGTCCAAATAAGATGGATCCAACGTTAATGGCAAGATGACCACGGTTCTTTAAATTGAACCCCCGGCTATTCATGAACAAAAAAGGCGCGCTGATGAGCATGGAAAAGCCTGTCATGCCAAGTACAGTGCCTCCTCCGAAGGCGAGGATATAAGACAAGGCTTCCATAAGAGTGCTGGTAGTATCCATAACCAGAATCACCATCAGACCGCTGCCCGCAATGCCATGAACGACACCGATGATCCCTGCCTTTACATAGGAAGGCTCCTGGTGGTTGTGGGCGTGGCTTTTGTGCTGTGTATGGTCATGAAAGTGCAAATGAGGTGTCTGGCTGGTTTGATGCTGGTGGACGTGAGCATGAACCTTCTTTACCCGAAATTTCACAACGTTATAACTACCAAGCAGCACGATCATCACGCCTACCAGGGCTTCCGATGTCATCATAAATCCTTCGGACAGTTCCCATTTCAGTGTTAGCAGGATCATACCCAGAACCAGTAGGGTGACCGTATGACCAATACCCCAGACCGTACCTATCCTGGCCGCCTTACTGAGTTTTGATGTACCACTGCTAATGGTCGAGATGGCAACTACATGGTCTGGCTCTGTAGCGTGTTTGAAGCCAAGTGCCAAGCCAAGAAGTAATACGGATAACCATTCAATTGTCATTGTTTTAATCCTGTAACTGAGAGGGCTGCCAGAGCACCATTCTAGGTGTGAAGCTTGCCCGTTCCTTTGCTTTCAGGTCCAGGCCGGCTGTTATAAACAGATTACTTAACGTTCTTCAAATACGTTCTTTATAATGGAACAACGTTTACTATGATGGAATTAAGCTATCAGTGGTTTTGAGAGCTGTCAACGTCAAAAACACTTCTGAACTGCCTCTCCTGCCCAAAAAACCTCGTATAACCTGTTGTTTTTCCAAGATATATAGAAATTATGGCCAATTTAGGCCTTTTACCTCTCTGGTTAGTTCAAAAATCATACAGCGATTTTTATGTAAGAACCGTGTTCCGAAGGTTGACGTGTGCCTTTCTGTTGTGTGATATTCCTCATGGAGGTTAAATGTTCCGTATAAAAGTACAAAAAGCGAAGCAAGACCTACACTAGTCATCACAAAACGACACAACACCCTGAACGCACTGTGAGGTGCTGTGGTTAAGCCGTTCCGTCGGTAGCCCAAAAGAGGTTGAATCCATGTCCAAGAAAGATGCACTCGTCTCCGATGAAGTCGCCCAAAAATTTGCCAAAGAAAAAGAGTCCCCCTACACCCGCTGGGTTGCCAGTGAGGGTCTGGACATCATTGATGGTATTTATGTGGAAGATCTGAATACCGTTGAATTGAAGCCCTGGGATCGTCGCGGCGGTCGTGGTGTGTTTATCAATCACGATGCATCGCGGACCACCAATGACTGTTATGTTTGCGAAATTCCTGCTGGCAAGGAATTGGCACCGCAACGTCAACTGTTCGAAGAAATGATCATGGTGCTTAGTGGCAATGGTTCTACCAGTGTCTGGAACGATGCAGGCCAGAAGGTGACCTTTGAGTGGGGTCCCGGTGCCTTGTTTGCCATTCCGCTGAACACCTGGCATCAACACTTCAATGGCTCAGGCAGTACCGTCGTACGATTTGTGTCTGTGACCAATATGCCACCTATCGTCAATCTCTTTGAAGAGATGGGTTTCATATACAACACCTCGCATGACTTCAAAACCCGGTTCTCGGGTGAGGCGGACTACTTTGCTCCAAAGGATGAAATGAACGGGTTCCGTTTGGAAACTAACTTTGTGGCCGATGCTGTGAACTTGCCGTTGGTGTCTGCCAAAGAGCGCGGAGCCGGTGGTGGGCACATTCGCTTTAACCTCGCCAAAAGCTCAATGAATACACACATTTCCCAGTTCCCGGTGGGAACCTATAAAAAAGCGCACGCACATGGGCCAGGAGCTCATGTGATTATTTTGGCAGGTGAAGGGTATTCGCTGATGTGGCCAGAAGGTGAAGAACCGAAGCGCTACGACTGGAAACCCGGCACGCTCATTACACCTCCCAATATGTGGTTTCACCAGCACTTTAACACCGGAGCTACCCCGGCGCGCTACCTGGCATTCAAGTACGAAGGCGTTGCATTCCGAAATGCGCAGGGCGTACCGAAAGCCTGGATCAGTAAACGCATTGGCGGTCACCAGATTGACTATGCAGATGAAAGCCAACTGGTTCGCACCATGTTTGCAGACGTTTTGACTGAAAAGGGTCTGACACCACAAATGGCAGAAGCATACGAAGCAGAAAAAGAAACACTGCCGCCGCTTTAGGGTTGGCAGGCCGGGCAGCGGCATCATTCTCGATGGTTGCCGGAAACTGCCAACCAGAGCTGCAACAGGAACGGTCGCGAACCGGGCTTGTTGCAACAAAGATGACAATAAAAAGTGGCAAGAGGGTCAATATAATGTCTGATTCAAAAACAGATTCTGCCGAGGGCGGCCAGGTTACCTGGGAGCGCTGGACGAAAAAACGTACCTTCGTTCGTGCACTGGAAGGTACCTATGGGGAGCTTAAAGAAGAACTGTTCAGTCAGCCCCGCATATATCCGACACAGGATTTGAAATGGAAGGGTGGTCCGCAGAACTTCGGCAAAAAGGTGATTAATCCGCAATCGTCGAAAATTGCGCAAACCATCGAGACGCACGTCGATGCTTTCTCGCCTGGCGGTTATGGCCAAAAGCATGGACACATGAACAGCGCGGTATTTTTTGTGTTGAAGGGCAAAGGTCACGATGTTCACGATGGTCGTCGTATCGACTGGGAGGCCGGCGATGCCCTTATTGTTGAGAATGGCTGTGTTCACCAGCATTTTTCTGACGACCCGAACGATGAAACGATCTGTTTGATCATGAAAGCCAAACCCATGTTCCTGTTCATGCATCTTATTTTCCAGGAAATGGTCGAGTACCCGCCCAAGACTCCGGCCCCGGGTCAGGAAAACTATACGCCACCGGCTTCCCTGTAACCGATCAGACAAAGAGGACAATAAAAATGAGTACCGACATCCCATTTGTATCAAACATAGAGCGTCAAAGGTCGCGCACCGACGTGAACGCTAACTTTTATAACGAAGCACTAAAGGCTTCCAAAGAATTTCGCCGTGAATACCAGGAGCGCAAGAACGTAGTCAAGTGGAGCGAGATGCCGATGGAGCGCTCTGCCGATGGCCTGATCAAACACATCATCAATGAAGGCATGAATACAAAAGAGTGTGCCATTGATATCTATATGCAGTTTCTTGCGGTCGATGGGGCTACCGGTACCAGTCGCCATCTTACTGAAGAAGTGGCGTTTGTGATCGAGGGCCATGGCTACGACTTGCACTATGACGTCAAGTTTCGCTGTGAAGATGAATTTGTCTGGGAATGGGAAACCACACCCAAGAAATACGAGTGGGGACCGGGCGACTTTATTTATATTCCACCCTATTGCGCACACAAGCGTTTCAACACCAGCGACCAGGAAGCCCGGGTTGTGGTGATCAACAGTCGAATGGTCAAAGCCATTGGTTTCGACTGGTTTGATCAATTGGAACCGGCAGAAGGTTTTGAAGACCTCTGGGTGCCACCGGCTGATTAACGTTGTACACAGTATAACAACAAGTTCGTTGCCTGAAAGGCAAGCGATGTGAGCTCGGCTGTACCTGGTTTTCACTGGGCAGTCCGGGCCGCACAGGAGTGTTGAACTATGTTAGATGCAGCCCTGCAAGGGTTGATGGGCATTTTGCAGTGGAAAGCGTTTGCGATGATGATAATTGGCATCGTCATCAGCAGCACGCTGGTTGCCATGCCGGGTGTCGGTAGTAAAACCGCTATTGCATTGCTGTTGCCCTTTGCTTTTGTACTGGAAAAATACGAAGCCATTGCGCTTATTGTCAGCGTCTGGGCCGTCAGCAATACGGCCAATTCAATCACCGCGATTCTCTTCTCGGTGCCAGGCGGTGGTGGCTCACAGGCAACCATCATGGATGGTTACCCCATGGCCAAGAATGGCGAAGCTGCCCGTGCGCTGGGAGCTGCTTTTACTGCTTCGGCAATTGGTGGTGTTCTGGGTGCTCTGGCCCTGTTGGCTGCGATTCCGGTGGTTCGTCCGCTTGTTTTGTTGTTGGGTCCGCCAGAGTTCTTCATGTTGGTAATGATGGGTGTGGTAATGGTAGGCGCCCTGGCTGGAAAAACACCGCTAAAAGGCATAGCCATTGGCGTATTGGGCTTTGCAATTTCACTAATTGGTATCCAATCACAGACCGCAACGCCGCGCTACACCCTGGACATCCTTTACCTGTTCGATGGTATTGGGCTCGTGCCTCTAACTATTGGTCTTTTTGCTGTGCCGGAGTTGATCTCGCTGGCCGCCCGTGGAAAGACCATTTCCAACGTAAATCTGGGTGACCTCAGCGCCGGTCGGATGCAGGGAATCAAGGATGCGTTTATTAACTGGTGGCTTGTGGTCCGTTGCAGCATGGTTGGCGTCTGGGTTGGTATTATCCCTGGGTTGGGTTCATCTGTCGCTGACTGGTTCGCTTATGGGCATGCTCTGCAAACTTGTAAGGGCGCAAGTAAGACGTTCGGTAAAGGCGATGTTCGGGGAGTAATCGCGGTAGATGCAGCGACTAATGCCAAAGAAGGCGGTGCGCTTATCCCCACACTGGCCTTTGGTATACCTGGCAGCAGCACATTGGCCTTGATCTTTGGCGGGCTACTGGTAGTTGGTGTAACACCAGGGAAGGAAATTTTAACGACCCAACTTGATGTTACTTTTTCAATTATATGGTTGCTGATTATTTCATCAATCATTACCTCTGTTTTATGTCTGATGTTTACCAAACAATTGGCAATGGCCACCATGTTACGCCCGAGTGTATTGGTACCGGTCGTTCTGGCGATGGCCGTACTGGGAAGCTTTGCTCATTCCAACCGACTGGAAGACGTTCTGGTCATGGCGATATTTGGCGTGCTGGGTTACTTCCTGCGACTTGGCGGCTGGCCGCGGCCGCCGTTGTTGTTAGGCGTAGTCCTCGGTCCATTGGCTGAGCGTTTCATGTGGACTTCCTATCAGATTTACGGATATGGCTTCTTGCTGAGACCCGGGGTTCTGATCATAGCTGCCATCCTGGTTGTTTCTCTGGGTTACCCCATGTGGCAGAAGCGTCAGGCTGAACGCGCGCAGCAAGCAGAGAAAGCGGCGGGAGGTGAATCATGACAGGCTATCTGAAGCGATCCACTATCACGGTTTTACTGCTGTTGCTCTTCATCTACATCGTTATCGGTGGTAGTGGCATGGCCATTCAAGCCAGGCTTTTTACACTCGCCGTGGGTTGGATAGGCATCGCGATAATCAGTGTTCAGCTGGTACGTGAACTGCTGCAACAGCACCACGAAAACAAGCTTATGGCCAATGGACACCAAATTGAAGCAGAGAACGACGGCCCGGAAGGTGCGGTCGATTTTGTCGTAACCGATGAAGAGAAAACAGCCTACGGGCGAATGGCCGCCATTGAACAGTTTGGTTGGTTGTGGGGCATGATTCTGTGTCTGTGGCTTATTGGCTTTTACATTTCGGTACCGGCAATGGTTGGGCTCTATCTGCGTCGACACGGTGAGAGTTGGTTGCTGTCGGTCCTGATGACCGCCGGTGTCTGGGTGACGGTATGGGGTCTATTCCATGAAATGCTGAATCTTCCCTTTCCCCAGGGCCTGCTGTTTCGGGTTATAGGCGGGTAGTTGAGCAAGATTTTATTTGAAGATTCATGAAGTGATTGACGTTCGTCACGCCCATTACTCTGCATATAAAGGTTCAGATTGGGTTCAGCCAACGGCGATAGGATAGTTCATTAATTTCAAGCAATGTGCCGGGTCTTGGTTTGGTCATTGCTGAAGTGGGCCGGCCCGTCTTTCGGGTTGACCTCCAATACTGGCTGATGCCTCTGTCCCTGGGGGCAGCCAGACAACAATAAAGTGAGGAGAAAGGCAATGAACCATAACCTGGTAAAAGGTGCGGTGAAAACGCTGGGCACACTGGCGATCACATCGCTTGTCAGTTTCGGCAGTCAAGCATTTGCTGAAAATGGCGAGGTGAGTTTTGAGGGCAAAACGGTCAGCATCAGTATTCGGTCCACCCCGGGTGGTGGCTATGACACTCATGGGCGACTCATGGCGCGACATCTGGGCAAATACCTGCCGGGAAATCCCGATGTAATTCCGGTCAACCGGCCCGGTGCAGGTGGCGTTGTATCGGCCAATTATCTCTACAACCAGGCAGAAAAGGATGGTACGGATATTCTAATTGCGGCTCGGGAAATCGCATTGGCTGAGCGGCTGGGGGGCCCGGGCATTCGTTACAAAGTGCTGGAAATGCCCGTACTGGGTAGCCCGATTAGCGAAGCCCGTGTCCTGATGACTCGTGGTGACTCTCCGATAAAGACGCTGGAGGATCTTGAAAATGCAAGTGGGCGGGTGCTCTTCTCCACCAGTGGTGTAGGTGCTGGTTCCACACAGATGATCCAGGTGTTGGAGCAAGCGGGATATCCGGCTCAGTTCGTGACCGGTTATGAAGGTACCAGCGATCAGCTTCTGGCTGCGTTACGTGGCGAGGTAGAGGGCTTCAGCAGCACCTATCCGGGTGCGAAGGATCAGATTAAAGATGAGGGTTTGAACATCATTGCCAAGATTGGTAATCACCCTGATCTGGTTGACGTGCCTGATTTACGCACGGTTCTGACGGGCGATGCCCGTGCAGCTTCAAATATTCTGGCTGTCCCCCTGATTGCCGGTCGGCCTTTCTTCACCGCGCCCGGAACACCACCGGAAGTGGTCGCGGTTCTGCGTGAAGCATTTCGTCTGACAACCGAAGACCCGGATTACATTGAGGAGCTGGCCCGGTCCGGAGATGAAGTTGGTTTTACTGACCCTACAGAGATTGAAGCCTTGTACCGGGAGATATTCAACGCTTCGGATGCCGTCGTCAATTTGTTCAACGAAGAGTAGCGTTTGGCTTTCGACCTTGCGGGATAGTACTCAGTGCTATCCCGCCTTGTTTTATGAGCAACGTATCTGGCTAACGTTTAGCCTTGCAATCCTCTCCCCACAGTATCTTCAGGAGCGATCCATGCACGATGGTCACGATCATAGCCATGATCACAGTCATTCCCACAATCACGATCATTCCAACGGTACTCACGTGCATTGGCATGACGGCGACCATGATCATCATCTTCCCGAAGAAGAGGTGGCGTTGGAAGACAACCCACTGTGGCAACGGGACAACGTTGTTTTGTGGAGTGTCGGTATCGATATTGGTTCAGCCGGTACTCAGATATTGTTCAGTCGGGTTCAATTGCAGCGCCAGGCTGCAGAATTGTCCAGCCGGTATATCGTGATCGATCGCGAGACTTATTACGCCTCGCCGGTCAGCCTGACACCCTACCGCAGTGATACGCTGATTGATGATCGTGCCCTGGGTGCCCTGGTTGACGATGCCTACAATGAGGCCCGTGTTCGACCGGAAGATATTGATACCGGTGTCGTCATTCTGACCGGTGAAGCATTGCGACGCGAAAATGCACATCGTATTGCCAGCATTCTGTCAGAGAAGTGTGGCGACCTGGTGTGTGCAACGGCTGGACATCATATGGAAGCCCGATTGGCGGCCTATGGTTCGGGTGCCGCTCGATCATCCTTTGATCGCAACGAGCGAATTATCAATATTGATATTGGCGGTGGTACTACCAAAGTCACGATGATTGACCATGGTAAGTTGCTGGAAACAGGTGCCATTCACGTCGGTGGGCGGTTGTTGGCGGTGTCTGATGAGGGCGTTATTGAGCGTCTTGACCCGGCAGGCCATACGCATGCACAACGAGCTGGGTTCGAGTGGGAAGTGGGCGACATAGTTACCCCTGAGCAGTTGGACGCTGTGGCGGGAGGCATGGCCGACACTCTGGTTAATGCGCTGCTGTCTGAAGGTTCTGCCGAGGCCTCAGAGTTTTATTTAACGGACATACTCTCCCCAACTGAGCTTCGCCGTGCTGACAGCGTGGTATTTTCCGGTGGTGTTGCTGAGTTTTTCTATGGACGAGAGCAGCGTGATTTTGGCGATATAGGCAGGCGCCTTGGGGAGGCATTGCGTCGGCGGGTCAATGCGGGCGTTATGCCATGGAATTTGCTGGAAGATAGCCAGGGAATTCGCGCAACGGCTTTGGGCGCCTCTGAATACACCACTCAGTTGTCAGGAAACACCTGTTACGTGTCGGATGAAGACGCCATGTTGCCACGGCGAAATTTACAGGTTATCAAACCACCGCTTATTCTGGACGAGGCCATTAAGGCTACAGACGTAGCGGAAGTTATTGCCACTCATCTGGCTAAATTTGAAGCCGAAACGTTGAGCAATGACCTGGTACTTGCGCTTAACTGGACCGGAGCGCCTCGCTATCAGCGTTTGCTTGCGCTCGCCGAGGGTATAAAGCAAGGGTTCTCTACCCAGCTTGCCAGCAGAAAGCCTTTGTATCTGGTATTGGATGGCGATGTTGCGATGACACTGGGTACCATTTTGCGACAGGACCTGCACATCAACAGTCCTATTCTGGTGATTGATGGCATTCGACTGGCCGATTTCGATTATATTGATATTGGCCGCGTCCGGCAGCCATCCTGTACCTTGCCGGTGACCATAAAGTCGCTGATATTTAACGACACACTGGACTCTACCAAGCCCGAAAGGATTCACCACAGAGTGACATAAGCTGGTTAGGCGATTGGTTTATTCGATTATTTTGCATCAATCGTCCATAAAAAAGGCCTGGAATCAAATAGGCCTTTTTTATGGCTATCGGTCGTCTAATCGTCGCTACCGGGTTAATAAATCTGAAATGTCACTGACCGTGCGCACGCGGGACATTCGTGGAAAAATCCGGTCCATGAATTGATCGTGATTGTCGGTCTCGTTTGACGTACACGCATCACGGGCTATGACCAGATTAAAATCAAGGTCACGCGCCGCATAAGCCGTGCTTGCCACGCCCACATCGGTGGAGCCACCGGCCAGTATCAGGGTGTCGATTCCGCGTGTGCGCAATGCCAGTTCCAGATAGGTTTGATGAAACGCACTCCATCGATATTTCGGGATCAGATAGTCCTCATCCCGCGGTGCCAGTTCATCGATGGTTTGTGCCTGCCACGATCCACCCGCGACGACGGGCTTAAGTTCAGGCGGAGCATTCAGGTCCAGTGGTTGCAGCCTGTTGTTGGTATCACGCAGGGTATGTGCGGTGGTGGCGTTGTCGGCTCGATGGTTAGCCTGGGCATAGGCAACCATCAACCTGTGCTGCCTCGCCGTAGCCAGTAAGGCTGATGCGGCCGCGATGACCGGAACATACCGTGCTTTCATTACCCGGTCAGAGTCTTTGACATGGCCGTTTAAAAAATCAAAAAACAGTACGGCCGTACTTGACGGGTTGATTCCTGGTTCCAGGTTGATTGTGTTCGGCATCTTAATGCAACCCTCCCTCTTCCGGTGTCATGGGTGTCAGATGCCAGCCGAGATAATCGGCTGCTTCGCCATGCAGTAGCTCTTTGACCATGTCTTTGTCGAGTCGTTTGACCAGTTGATCAACCTGACCAAACAGAGGCATGGGTATTTGCCCGGCCTGTGCCATATCGAGTGCCAGATCCATGTCTTTTTCATGCCAGGTGAAGCGAGTTGAATCCCAGCGGCGCAGGGTGCCATTGTCGGCCGGGCATTCGAGCAATACTTCACGCATTTTTTGTGCGTTAATGCCGTACCGTTTTGCCAATAGCAGCACTTCGTAATTTGCGACGCAATGCGCCCAGTGCATCATGTTGTTACAGGCTTTACCGACCTGACCCGCACCAACCGGACCAATGTGATGGACTGCCCGGCTGTAGCAATCGAGCACGGGGCGAACGGTATTGATGTCGGCTTCTGTTCCACCGCACAGACTGGCCAGCGTGCCTTCACGAGCACCAACGCGGCCAAAGCAGACCGGAGCATCAACAAAACCGAAGTCCTGTTCCCGGCAGAGTTTTGCTAGTGCTTGCATGGTTGCCGGTCCGTTGGTCGCGGTAATAACAATGACACTGCCAGGCTGGCCATGCTGCAGTATGGCTTCAGTGACACTCTGTGATTGTTCATCGGTTGCTACCATCACCAGATGCACCCGGGCGGTTGCCACAGCAGCGGCCAGTGTATCGTGGACGCTAACGCCCAGTTTTGCGGCGGCATCGCGACGGGCGGGGTCAATATCAAAACCGGTCACGGTAAAACCGCCGGCGACGACGTGACGGGCGATGTCGTGACCCATATCACCCAATCCAATCAAACTGACGTTCATGGTTGTTCTCCTGTCAGGTAAGTCGTTCTATGACATTGCCGCCGACGACGACCAGCGCACCGGCGAGCAAAGGTAACGGAAAGGCGACGAGCAGACGCAAGCGCACGAATGAGCCACCCAATAAGGGAATTTCATAAATCACCACCCGGTGCGGTGCAAAGATGGTCCAGGCCGTAATAAAAGACACCAGGGCGGCCGCTGATGCACCGGCATTGGCAAAGGAGGCTGCCATGGAAAACACCACGACGGGTGCGGCCGGGATGATGAGGCCGGTGAGGGAGCCAATCAGAATGGCGATCCAGGGCGAGTTGTCGCTGAGGTAGTTGCTGATGACCTGTTCTGGTATCAGCCTGACAATAAACGCGGCGGCAATCATGGCAACGAAGAGGCGTGGCACAAGGATAATGAACTGTTCAAACGCCCGGGTGATTCCGGAGCGCAGCGTACCGTCACCGCGTTTCAGCGAATAGGCCATCAGTACCAGGGGGATGATATACAGCATCACCAGAGCCGGGTTCATCGACGTTCCTCCAGATGATCCAGATTGTCTTCATCCGGTGGCAACTGGCTCGCTTTGTCGGTGTCCGTTTTGAGACGGAGTTCCATCGGCAGGCGTCGGGCGATAAGGCCGGCAATAATAGGCAAGGGCAGGCTGACCAGTATTCGAACCAGGGTAAACTCGGGTCCCATCAGGGGCAGGTCCCACATGATGGTGCGTTGCAGACCAAGCGTTGCCCAACTGGTAATAAAGGCGATCAGGATGCCCCGGTCAGCGCCGGCTGCCGCCAATACAGCCAACAGCGGAAACGCAGAGGAAGGGCCGCCCAGAGTGATAACCCCCGCAACCGTGGCGAGTACAAGCCCCATAAAGCCGTTGCTGCGCCCGACAAAACGGGACAACGCCTCGCGCGGCAGCAGCACCCAGATCATGCCCGCCATAACCAGAGCGGCCATTACTCTCGGCATCATGCCCAGGGCGCTGTCGAGGCTGTCGTACCCGGTGGTGTAGAAACTCTCTGGCCCCTGAAGCCAATAGACCAGGCTGCCGGTGACCACGGCAATGCCGGCAAAGGCCCAGAAACTCAGCCCGATGCCTTCTTTTAGCAGAGCTCGAAGCCAGCGCTGTTGTTCCTGGTTTAGCTTGCGCATGGCAGGGTTCCCTGATCAGCCGTGGTGATGGTGTCCGTGATGGTGGTGATGATCGTGATCGATGTCTCCGGCCAAAGATTCCGCCTGGTTCATGCCTTCAAGCAGGGCTTCCATCATGGCTTTCATCGGGTTGGCGTCAGCTGGAATCTGGCCCGCCAGAAAGCCCGCCAGGCGCGCAAAAACAATGGCCTGACTGAATACTCCGTCCATCCGCTCCCCGGCCGGTATGTGTACCGCATCGGTCAGGCTGCGCGACAGAGCAGCATTGAACAGGGTGTCCATGTAGGCTGCCCTTGCACGGGGGTCCATGGGCTGCCGATTGCCCTTGTCGAGACTGTGCTCCGGGGCTATACCCAGTTGTTTGGCCGCTGCCAGCAGTTGATCAAAAAGTTGGTCGTCCAACGGATCGTCATGTTCAAAATCACCACACATGGCATGGCTCCTATCTTGTTATAGTAATGTCCACTGACGGGTCTTGCGTCAGTTTGAGCGTTAGCGGGGAAGCTTGTATTTTGCTTTAAAAAAGCCCCAGCATTTTTCATAAAGAGCACGTTTGGACAGTCCTTTTCGACTGCCTTCAACCTCTGCGTCGGTAAAGACATAAGCACCACCCAGGGGCGCGCAGCGCACTTGTCGCTCCGCGTTCATTTCCAGATAAATAGCCAGGACAGCGGCTTCGAGCAGGTCTTCGGCAACGGTTACGCAGCCATGTGCTTTCATCAGGGCCGCTTTACCGTTACCCAGTAGTGCGGCTACGGCGTTGGCCGTTTCAGCGTTGCTGATTGACCTTGGGCTGTCAAATACCGGTACATCGCCCGGGACAGCGCCCTGAGGAAACACAACCTGATAGGGTTGCCCGGCACTGGTCAGTAGCGTGGACCATTCCGGATGCCCGTGCACCACGGCTTTTACATCGGGTCGGGCCTGATAGACGGCCAGGTGCAGGGCCAGTTCGTTCGGTGGCCTGGGCTGGCTGGCATCAACGCTGCCGTCGGCGTTGACCACGACCAGGTCGTTGGGCGTCAGTGCGCAGCGTATTGAATCGGCGCTGTTAATCATAACTCGGCCGTCGTCAAGCTTTACGCTGGCGTGGCCGTTAAAATCGATGACACCATAGCGTTCAAGTAGGTGAACCGTTGTGATCAGTGTTCGCTGTAAAGGTTCAGTGTTCGACGTCATTGGCAACTCCATAAACCAGATTCAGGCACGCACGGCGCGCAAAGATTCGATGAGCGTATCAGTGTCTGCATCGGCAACCAGTGATACCGTAACCTTTCGTGTGCATGCCAGTACGTTATTGAGTGTTGCTTCATCCCGGTCAGTCTGTACAAGTATAAAACCGGAGGTCATGACTCTGCGCTCAGAGCAGGCGTGACCGATGGATACAATCGCGTCGACATCGCTGTCAGCGGTGATGAGCAGTACAACGACATCGACCTTGTCGAGCAGGTCATTAAACGTTACCCGAAGGGTCTGTTGTGCCTGGTAAAGCTGCAACTCTCCGCTGGCGTAGAAGCCAAACTGGGTATTGTTCCATTCGAGCTCCTGCAGTTCCGCCAGTGCCGTCAGGGCAGACTTACCCAGCGCCAGTACCAGTGTCTTGCGACCGCGGGAATTGGGTAAGGCAATGCGGTAACGGCTTTCTGCGGCGGTCGTGACGCGCACTGATTGGCTTAACATGATGCCATCTCCTTAGTCCGGATTACCTCGAAAGACGGGGCCAGTGTTACCGGCCCCGTGTCATCAAACCGAGGTGTGCGGTACGCCCTCGCGTGCTTTCAAGTCTTCCTCACAGGCGGTTTCGAACGCCTGGTCGGCAGGCAGTACAACCGATACGGAACGTACCCGGTGGTGCTCGGGTTGTACACCCGGAGGTTGCTGATCTTTGTCGCGCAGGGCGATCGCCGCTTTGCGTAACATTTGTCGTGCCATGATGATGCCGTTGTCTGTCGAAACCAGATTCTCTCTGGTTCGATCGATGATCGGTCCCATGCTTTCCTGAAGTGAAGAGTCCTGGATGGCAATACCTTCAACACCGCTGTACGTTCGGCCTTCTTTTTGAGCCTGACGATCCATCAGATAATCGTTGGTCTTGTTGGCTTTGGGAATGTAAGTGCCCGGTACGTATTCACAATGGATGCCTTTTCCGGCTTCCATTGCCTCACGCTCGGTTGCCGTCAACGCACGGTTGGGGTGGTAGTCGAAACTCCAGGCCCAGCAGTTTTCATCGTCAATCGGAATCCAGAAGTGGCCATGAATCGGGTGATCGCCACGCGGTGGTACCATGGTGAAACACGGCATGATCCACGGCGTAATGCGCCAGTAATACTGATCGTTTTCAGCATTGCGGCGGGCACCGACGAACAATCCCGAGGTGTGTTTGGCCACTTCAAAGAACGGCATTTTATCAGCCAGGTTGTACTGGTTGCCCTTGGCACCTTTGAACAAAGGGTCAGTATTCAAATTACCACTGTGCAGAAAAGACACATGGCTTGAATCGATACCGCCCTCCATTGCCTGTAACCAGTTGCTTTCCTGGAAACGCTTTGACGAAAAGGTTTGCTCGGCAGGGACGATGGCAAATTCAAACTCCGGCGGTGGTGGCTGCAGGTCTTTGGGACCCATATAAGTCCAGAGAATGTCACCGACTTTGATCAGGGGGTACGCCTGGAGTTTGATTTTCTCACAAAACCCGCTGGCTGCTGGTTCGGAAGGCACGTCGACGCAGTTGCCTTCGACATCATATTTCCAGCCGTGATACGGGCAGCGTAGCCCGCCTTCTTCGTTACGCCCGAACCAGAGAGACACACCCCGATGGGCACAGAATTCGTCCATCAGACCATAACGGCCATCGCTATCGCGAAACGCGATCATGCGTTCTGACAGCAGTTTTACGCGCACGGGCGGGCAGTCATCCTCAGGCAGTTCTTCGGCGAGCATCGCCGGAATCCAGTAGCGTCGGAACAAATCGCCCATGGCTGTGCCAGGGCCGGTTTGAGTCAGTAATTCGTTAACTTCTTTGCGGAGCATTGTTGTTGTCCTCCTGCCGCTGCGGTGGTGACCACTGCCCGATGTCGGGGCTAAGTCCGCCGGGCCGTATGGGGTCCAGTTGATTGTTTTTCACGATGTCCCTGCATACGGAACGTCGTTCTTGATAAGTTTGAATCTACATGGTAAAACTGAATCCGTCAACTCGCGGAGGTAGTTATGTCTGAACAATCCAATCGTGTCAGAGTGTGCAGTACAGACGATGTGATGCCCGGAGAAGGTCATTATGTCGAGGTCGATGACCTGGAGCTGGCTGTATTCAACGTGGCTGATAAGTATTTTGTAACCGATAACCAGTGCACCCACGGTCCGGGGTCACTGTCGGAAGGTGAGCTCGACGGCACGGTGATCGAATGTGACTTTCACGGCGGTGCTTTCGACGTCTGTACCGGTGAGGTTGTTGCAGCGCCCTGTATGGTTCCGATAAAAACCTACACCGTAACCATTGAAGACGGTGACATCCTGATTGATGTGTAAAGGCGATGTCGGGTCATACATCGGCAACCATGACCATACGATTTACAACAAAAAACCCGTAACAGGACAATCATTATGGCTTTAATCACAATCGACGGCGCAACACCGGTTACCTTTGAATGCGATGAATCCGATACCATCATGCGTGCTGCATTGCGCCACGGTTTGGGGTTTCCGTACTCCTGTAATGTGGGTGCTTGTGGAAATTGTCGCTTTCAGCTTCTGGATGGTGAGGTTGAGCACCTTCAGGAAAGCCCCAGAGCCTGGACAGAGCGTGATGAAAAGCGTCAGCGGTATTTGGGGTGCCAGGCTCGTCCACTGAGCGATTGTCGAATAAAACTGCGTACGAACGAACAATACGTGCCACAAACGGAACCAGTGAAAGTATCAGCGACCTTTAAAGAGAAAACCGTCCTGACACACGATCTGTCGGAATTCGCACTGGAGCTGGATAAGCCATTGCCCTTTTTAGCCGGACAATACGCCTTGCTGGGTGCCAGTGCCGTAGATGGACCGAGAGCTTACTCCATGTGCAATGTGTCACGTAACGATACCGAATGGAGTTTTCAGATTAAGCGCGTGCCCGATGGCGCCATGACCACCCATCTGTTCGACCTATTGCAACCCGGTGATGCTCTGACGTTGGATGGTCCTTTTGGTACCGCCTATCTGCGCGAGGATTCTGAACGGGATATCCTGTGCCTGGCCGGTGGTTCCGGACTGTCGCCGATGATCGCTATTGCCAGGGCAGCGGCAGAGCACCCGCAATTGCGACAGCGTCGCCTCGATTTCATTTTTGGTGGTCGTCGCCCTGAAGATATGTGTGGTGAGGAGCTGCTGAGAGATTTGCCGGGGTTCGGCTCAACCCTGCACTTTCATTCCGCCATTTCGGAAGACATCTCAGAAACCGAATGGTCCGGCCTTCGAGGTTTTGTACATGATGTTGCGCAACAGCTGTTTGGCGAAGCGTTGCAGAGCAAGGAAATCTATTTTGCTGGCCCGCCACTGATGGCTCAGGCTGTGCAAAAAATGTTGTTTGACCTGAAGGTGCCACTCGACCAGGTTCATTTTGATGAGTTCTATTGATTCGGAACCAAACGCGGTGTCAGGCACTGCGAACACGGTCGCTGTACAACCTCCCGTTACGCCGGTGTCGCTTTGGGCACTGGCCCTGGTTTTCCTGAAAATGGGCGCACTGACCTTCGGCGGTATGTGGGCAGCCATCAGCCGCATTGAAGCCGATCTGGTTCACAAGCACGGCTGGATCACGGTCGAGACCCAGCGCGCCATGATGATCACCGCCGCGCTCATTCCGGCCCCCAAGTTTCTCGCCTTTGGTGGCATGGTTGGTTACCGGCTACGAGGCTTTGCCGGTAGCGTGGTTTCGCTGGTTTGCCTGATGATTCCCGGGTCACTGGCCGTGCTGGCTGGCGCCATGCTGTTGCGTCAGGGTGAGCCCGGCACCTTGCTGGCGGCCGTACAACACAGCATTACCCTGGGCATTGTCGGCTTGTTGCTTGGCAATGCCGTTAACATGGCGAAAAGCTCGAAATTAACCAGGGGTCGCCTGATTACCGGTCTTTGCATAGCCATACTGATTCCGCTGATGACGCTGGTATTTGGGATGCCACTGCTGGTGATGGCACTGCTTGGACTGATTGTCGGGGCCTTGTTTATACGACCGGACAAGGACGCAAAAAACGATGGATAACAGCGTCGGTTTTTTTGGGGTGCTGGGGCTGGTTATGCTCAGCACCCTGTTTTCAATTGGTGGTGGCAATGGCCAGGTTGCGATGATACAGGGGCAGTGGGTCAGTAATGGCCTGCTTGATCCCGCCTTGTTTGCCTGGGCCTTTGCACTGGGGCATTTTACGCCGGGACCCAAAGTCAGTTTTGTCACCGCCATTGGCTATTACATGGCAGGCATTCCTGGTGCACTGGCGGCGATGATTGGCATTGTAATACCGACCTCGGTGGGTGCCTCTCTGGCTTCACACTGGTACCAGAAATTTCAGCGAGTGATCAACTACGTCAGTATATCGGCGTCGATGGTCATCGCCGGTATGATGACCACTGCTGCCGTTGGACTGGCGTTGCCGCTGGAGCCATCCTGGATAGAGCTTGCCGGCATTGCTCTGGTCACCTTTCTGATCGTGTGGCGCAGGCCAGACCCGATACTGATCATTCTCGGTAGTGGCACGGTCGGCGCGGTGGTCTGGTTTGTTGAAGCATCACTCTAGTCGCGGTTAACGAAAGAGTTTCCGGTCATTTAACGCTTTTTAAAAAATCGATGATGCGCTGCGGTGCATTGTCGCTGGTTTGATCATCCGGGGTAATGTCCCAATAGTCTGCCCGGGCGGAACATTCCTCAATGAAGCGCGCTGCGGACACGGCATGGGCATTGTCTTTGCCGGGAATGATCAGCGTGGGTATTGATAATTGCATCAGATCTTCCGGTTCAAACCCGGGCACGCTGTCTCTATCAATCAGGGTGCGCAATGTGCTGGCCACAATGAGTTTGTAATGCGCGGGATCTTGCGTCAGAAACGCCTTTGCAAAGTCTTCATCCTGGCGAATAGCAGGCCCCCAGGGGCCCTGTTTTGGTTCTTTGCCGAATCCCTCCGTCGTTGCCCGCGCACAGTCGACCACCGCTTGCAGCCCCTCGGTTTCAACCAGAGCTGTATGCAAGGCGAAGCGTCGGTAGGCATTGAGCCGGAAACCGGCGCCACCGACAGGCCAGTACTGCACCATGCTGAGCGTGCGCTCGGGGTAGGTTGTGGCAAAGGCAGCCACCGGACAGCAACCCATGCAGCCGCCAATGAGGTGAGCCTGGTCAATGTCCAGGTGTTCGAGCAGGGCGTGGCCCTGTTCGACGTAATGGGACCAGGTTAGCCGTTCAACGCGTCCGCCGGATTGACCGGTCTCACGGCGATCAAACAGGATGCAGGTAAAATGCGCCGGCAAATAGTCGAGCAATTTAATGCGGGCATACACACCCAGGTTTTCCCATTTGTCCATGGATGCGTCAAATCCACCGGGTGCAAACATCAACAACGGTGGCCCGCTGCCTTCAACGCGATACTCAGTACGAATGCCGTTCAACAGGGCGTTTGGCATGATCGACCTCCTCAGGATTTAACCGGTGGTGCGCCTTTGATTTGCTGGCCAGCGCAGACATCCGCCTTGAAGGCGCTGATCGCATCAAAGGTAACTTGCGCCACATTGGCGTAGGTATCAATGTCACTGTCGAGGTGTTTGGCCGAATAACCGATGGCGGCGTGGGCCATGCGCACCCGGCCATCGAGCCAGGGGCCTCCACCGAAGCCACCAATAACCGGAATGGAAACCGACTCGGCCACCCTTGGGCCGACAACTGGCCCTGAATTGGTAAAGTCCAGCAGTGAGGCACCCGCAGCTTCAAGCTCCCGGGCTTCTGCAATGAGTCGTTCCAGCATCGCGGCCGGTACCTGTGCATCGGCCCCCGACATGGCGCTGTATTCCATACCGTATTGCAGGGCGGTTTGCGGTGTTATGCCGAACTGAGCCCATACCGGTATGCCCGCGCGTACCAGAGCGGTGACTGCCTCCGGGTAGTCGGCCGCGCCATCGAGCTTGATCATATCGACACCGGCTTCCTTGACCAGCCGAATGGCAGCGCGTACGGCTGAATCCACACCTTCCTGCAATGGCCCGTAGGGAAAGTCGGCGCTGACCAAAGCTTTGGCAGTGCCCCGTCTGACGGCTTGCGCCACGGTCACCATTTGGTCCATGGTGATTTCGAACGGATTGGGTTGACCCCAAAGGTTCATGCCGACGGTGTCACCGACAGAAATGATATCGACCCCAACGCGGTCGACGATCAGTGCCATCTGGTAGTCCCAGGTCACCACGCCGACAATTTTTTCACCCTTGTCTTTTTTCCGCTGCAAGGATTGCAGTGTTACTTTCTGATTCATATTTTTTATCCTGTTACTCGGGGGTAGAGGCAGGGCCCGATGATCGTCTGTACCTGACCGTCCGCCATACCAAGAGGGTGCTGTTCAAAGCCCACGTGCTGTTAATAATTGGTCCACCCGCGGGTAGACTTTTCGCACATTGCCCTCGAATACCTTGTGACGATCGAATGCCGACAAGTCAAGTGCCTCAACATAGCGCTTGGTGTCATCGAAATTATGGCCGGTTTCGGGGTCAACCCCTTTCACTGCACCAAACATTTCCGAGGCGAACAGTATGTTGTCGACATCGATCACCTCAAACAGCAAATCAATACCTGCCTGATGATAGACGCAGGTATCGAAATACACATTGCGCATGATGTGCTCTGCCAAGGGCGGACGGTTCAGCATGTCCGCCAGGCCTCGGTAGCGCCCCCAGTGATAGGGCACCGCACCGCCGCCGTGGGGAATGATCAGACGCAGGTCGGGAAAGTCTTTGAACAGGTCACCTTCCAGAAACTGCATGAATGCACTGGTATCAGCATTTAGATAATGCGCCCCGGTGGTGTGAAAATTGGTATTGCATGAACCTGATACGTGAATCATGGCCGGTACGTCGAGTTCAACCATTTTTTCATAAAAGGGGTACCACTCACGATCCGTTAACGGGGGCCCCGACCAGTGACCGCCGGAAGGGTCCGGGTTTAAATTGCAGCCAACAAACCCGAGCTCGGTAACGCATCGCTCCAGTTCTTCAACGCAATGGCTGATCGGAACACCGACCGACTGCGGCAATTGGCAAACCCCGATAAAAGCTTCTGGAAACAAGTCGGTAACCCGATGGATCAGATCGTTGTTGATGCGTGTCCAGGTTGTTGAGACCGCTTCATCACCGATGTGGTGAGCCATCGCCGATGCCTTGGGAGAGAAAATCGTCATGTCGGCACCGCGCTCACGCAGGGCTTTCAGTTGATTGCTCTCAATAGATTCGCGAATTTCATCATCGGAAATGGACGCGAGGCTTGGCGGCGGGCTGGATGGATCCTTGAAGTGTGCAATCTGCGCATCCCGGTATGTTTGTAGCTGGCCCGGTGCGGTGGTGTAGTGGCCGTGGCAATCGATGATCATTAGGTGCCTCCCTTTCGCATTGGGTTAGAGGGTTAGAGATCGTCTTCGCTGTCCAGATACACCAGGCCTTTTTCGGCCAGTCGCGGACGCATGTTGTTCATATCCAGCCCCAGTTCACCTTTGGCATAACGGGCACGAATACCTGCCTCCTTCAGGTCCCGTGCTTTTGATAGCGTCAGTACCTGCTCTGCTTCATCGCGGGCGACCACTACAACACCATCGTCGTCGGCAACAATGAGATCCCCCGGGCGCACTATTTGCCCCCCGCACACCACCGGAATGTTGACGCTACCCAGCGTCTCCTTGACGGTACCCTGAGCCGACACGCACTTCGACCAGACCGGGAACCCCATTGCACGAAGTTCCGCCACATCCCGGCACCCAGCGTCTAGGATGAGGCCCCTGATGCCGCGTGCCTGCATCAGTGTAGCCAGCAAGTCTCCAAAATATCCGTCCTCGCAGTGGGAAGTCGGTGCCACTACCATGATGTCGCCAGGCCGACATTGCTCGATGGCGACATGAATCATCCAGTTGTCACCGGGCGGTATGGAGACGGTCACTGCCGGACCGGCGATGTGAGCGCCGCTGTATATTGGGTTCATGTTCGGGGCAAGCAGCCCTTTGCGTCCCTGAGCTTCATGCACGGTAGCGACGCCCAGGGTCTGGAATTCATCGGCATGCGTGGCCCGGGAGATATTCCTGATAACAACATTTTTCATGAATTAGGCACTCCTGCCGTAAATGACATTTTATTATTGCTGGTAGCGGAGGTTAATCCCGCTTCAGCGACTGTTCGATCGTGCTTCGGGCAAGCGATTAGGCCCGACACTCGTTCAATGCCGCTTGCAAGGCCTGGCTGTCGAGATCACGGCCTATCCATACAATCTTTGTCTGGCGCTGTTCACCATCCGACCAGGGGCGCTGGAAATCGCCTTCGATCATCATGTGTACACCCTGGAAAACCAGTTTTCTGGGCTCACCCGCAACATTGACAATGCCTTTAACGCGCAATATGTCCTGGCCCTGTTCGGCCAGGTAGGTTGTCAGCCAGGTTGAGACGCGCTCCGCGTCCATTGGCGCATCGTGTCGGATGACGCAACTGGAAATGCCACTCAAATGGCCGTCAGTAGCGTCGTTTGAGGCGTCATGATGATGCTCATCGTCGTGGTTGCAGTCATGGCTGTGCCGGTGACCCGGTTCTCCATGCGCCGGATTGATCTCATCGTCCATATCGTCAAGTCGTGCAAGATCAAACCGGCCCTGATTCAATATGGTCGACACGTCGACTCTGGCGTGCTCGGCGTCGACTTGTCGGGCAAAGGGGTTCAATGCGCGCAGTAGCTGCCGACGCTGGTCCAGTTCATCGGCTGAAATCAGATCGGTCTTATTGAGGATGATCTGGTCGGCAAAGGCGATTTGTTCGGCCGCTTCTGAACCCTGTGCCAGGCTTTGTGGCAAATGCCGGGAATCGACCAGAGTAGTAACGCTGTCCAACTGGTAATGCTGTTGAATTTTCGGATCAACAAAAAACGTTTGGGCAACCGGGCCAGGGTCCGCCAGTCCGGTGGTTTCGATAATGACTGCGTCGAAATCCAGGCGCCGGTCTATGAGCCGGTGCAGAGTTTCGATCAGGTCTCCGCGCACCGTGCAGCACACACACCCGTTACTCATTTCGAACAGATCTTCTTCGCTCGACATTACCAGGTCACCGTCGATGCCCGCTTCACCAAATTCATTGATGATGACGGCATAGCGGTGTACCTGGTCTTCGCTCAGAATACGGTTGAGTAAGGTGGTTTTACCCGCACCCAGATAACCGGTTAACAGCGTAACCGGAATTCGTTCGGTAGCAATCGACACAAGTCCGGCCTTACATCCAGGGCATCAGAGAGACGTGAATGACATCTTTCTCGCCCTTTCCGCCCACCGATTTTATCGCCCACTCGGTATCTTTCAGACCGAATCGATGGGTGGTGAGAAGATCCAGCGGGAAACGCTTGGACGCCAGTTGTTGCAATGCCAGTTCGCAGGATTCGTAGTTGTGCCCGCGCGCACTCTTGATGGTGATGTATTTGTTGGCGACTTTACCCAGTGGGAAATTTGGGAAGTCGGCCATTTCGCCCTGAATTAACAGCGTACCACCTTTGCGTTTGAGTGCTTCTATACCGAGCAGAACAGGGATGGTTCCCGCGCCAGCGGTGCAATCGAGTGAGACGTCCACCCCTTCGCGGTTGGTAATTTCCATGATGCGTTCCAACGGGTCTTCTTCATCCACTACGATGGTGTAGTCTGCACCCAGTTTTTTAGCGACTTCAAGGCGTGCCTTGTCGCGCGAGGTACCGGTGATGATGATCAGCGAGGCACCCGCCTGCTTGCAGGCAACGGTTTGTGCCAGACCTTGCTGGCCGGGGCCCTGGATCAGTACTCTGGAGTTATAGCCAACCTGGCAGTCAAACAAGGCCCACTGAATGCCATTGGCCATGGGTGTGACAATGCCGGCCAGCTCGGCTGAAACGCCATCGGGCACTTTATGCAGTACCGCATTCCACGGCAGGTACATGTATTCAGCAAAGCCGCCCCATAGGAATGGCTCACGCTTCAGTGGGGTGTAGCCGTAACGGACGGCATCGGGGTTCTTGCGCCAGTCTGTACCAGAGCACAGTCGGTATTCGCCCTTGTGGCACCATTCGCATTTGAAACAGGGTACGTAGTGCTCTACAAACACCCTGTCACCCTCTTTTACCCCTTTTCGATCCATGAACTGCTTGCCGGCTTTGGTGATGATGCCGATATTTTCGTGACCCATGATAACCGGGTCATCCGAAGGCGGGTTGCTGTAAAGCTTGACGTCAGTACCGCAGATGCCAGCGACTTCGACTTTCATCAGCGCACCGTCTTCAGGTACCTCCGGCATTGGGAAGCTCTGGATCTCGGTGGTGTTTGCTCGGGTTCTTACGGCCGCTCTGACGTGTTCAGGCGCTTTGGTTTGCTCGGACATGGTGCCTCCGCCCGTATTGACGGGTCTCTATTTGGGGGTATGGAACGGCGCTGCAAGGCGCTTTGTTGTAATGAGGTGAGCTTAACAAGTATAATTCCCCTGTGCAAAACAATGTTCACTATAAAGGAATTTGAAACGGTCAGATTTCAGGTATACAGACCGTTCCGGATAGTAGGCAACCGTTACATTTCCAGGTCAGGCCCGTTCTTATGTTGCAGCCTTTTCGTCAGCCAGCCAGTACTCACCTGGACCGGGTAGAGTCCTGGACCCGGAGTCGTTTTGAGTTGAACGGCGAGGCTGTGGTTGTGGTTGCTGAAGTGCGGTGTCAGGTGCCGGGCTGCCCGCCGATAGAAACCATCGTGGCGTTCTGGCTGACCAGCGGTCCGCGCTATCGGTTTAAGGTGTTCAAACCGCTGGCGGAGGTTATTGAATCTGATATTCCGGTGAAGTGGCTGCTGCCGGCACTGGAAGATGCTGGGGACCTGGGCTGCGATTGCTGCTGAACCGGAAGCCGGCCGGGGCTTTCTGCCGGTGGTCACAACATCAGTCACAATAACAGCCGTTACTGCAACAACAGGCACTCCGGCAGTCGGCCATAAAACAGTGGTTTACACTTTTTGGGAGAGAGGCAATGGCGCGCGCGCTGAAGACACTGACCCGTACTCAGGGGAATAATTTCGCGATAAAAAATGGTGACATTCAGCCAACTGGATTTCGCTTTAAATTTGAAGAAGTAAATCCCCTGCCAAAGGGGTTCAGACGTATGGTTCGGAATCTGGATTTTGATGTCAGTGAAATGGCCCTGACGACGTATCTGTGTGCGCGTGAACACGGCGCTCGATTCACGGCGTTGCCGATCTTTCTGGTGCGTGAGTTTCATCATGGCGCCATTTTACATAATCGACAGGCGGGTTTTAGGCACCCCAAAGACCTGGAGGGTCAGCGTGTTGGCGTTAACCGGGGTTACACCGTCACTACCGGAGTTTGGGCTCGCGCCATCCTTGAACAGCAATACGGCGTTGACCTCGACAGCATCACCTGGGTGTTGTCGGGTGATGAACACGTTAGCGCTTGGCAGGCACCGGGCAATGTTGTACCGCTGGAACCCGGCCTGAATATGGAAGAGGAACTGGCCAGTGGCCGACTGTCCGCTGCTATTGGTGTCAAGCAGGAGCATCCCGAAGTTGAGACGCTGATTCCCAATGCTTATGAGACGAGTTTGCAGGCACTGCGGGATTTCGGGTTATATCCGATCAATCATCTGGTCGTGGTCCGGGACGATGTGCTGGCTGAGCACCCTGATGTTGCAAAAGCCGTATTCGATGCCTTTGTTGAATCAAAAAATCGCTACCTCGAGTCATTAATGGCCGGAAGCTGGGCTGAACAATTTTCAACGGATCAACTGCATCGTGATGTTATGCCGGTCATTGGCGATCCGTTACCTTACGGCATCGAACCCAACCGGCCGATGCTGAACATGCTGGTTGCACAGGCGCTGCGACAAGGAATCCTGAAGCGACCTGTCACGGTTGATGAGGTGTTCGCCGCCTCGACGCGAAACCTGGTTGGCTGACATTTGACTGGCAGAAAACAGCGCCTCTTAGGCGCTTTTTTTGTGGGTACACCGCCCGGGCGCATTGCGCGGTTGATCTTTAGGCGTTACCGGCGCCGCGAATGACGGTTCAGTCCGATGTTTCATCTTGACTTCGAATTGCAACTTGCTAAGGTACTCGGTACCTCTATGGTGACTAACGTTCTTCATAAAGGAACAATTCGAGCAAAAACAAGGATTTAGCGTCGCGCAGGAACCGCCTGGTAAGTTTCCAGGGTGAGTGACAGCCGGATTGAGTGAACCGGTTCGATTGGTTCATACGACCGAAGCCCGTACAACAATAATTTTTGGCGCAAAGGTGCATGAAATGAAAAATACCCTGTTCCGTTCTGCGGCGGCCATGGCCGTTGTTATTCCCTCTCTGTTGATGGCAGGTCACAGTCAGGCAGAAGACCTGTCAGCAGCTGAAGCGTTTTATGATGGCAATACCATCAACTGGATTGTTCCGTACTCTCCTGGTGGTGGTTACGATGAATATTCCCGCCTGATCATTCCCTATTTCGAAAAATACACCGGAGCAAGTGTTCGCTTGCAAAATAACCCGGGTGCCGGCGGCATGCGTGGTGCCAACGACATTTACCGGGCACCGAAAGATGGCCTGACGGTCGGGATTGTTAACGGCAGTGCACTGGTGACAAACCAGCTAGCCGGTATCGAAGGTGCTGTTTATCAATTTGAAAAATACGGTTTTTTGGGTCGGGTTGTTGCGGACCAGCGAGTACTGGCTGTGTCAACACGGGGCGATTTTGAAACCATTGAAGAGATGGTTGAGTCCAACTCAACGTTCAAGGTTGGTGCCACCGGTCTTGGTGGAAGTACCTACGTCGATGCGCTGGTTGCGGGTGAATTGTTCGATCTGAACCAAGACATCATTCATGGTTTTGACAGTTCCTCTGTGATTCGCCAGGCCATGTTGCGCCGCGACATTGTTGGCATGTGGGGCTCATATGGCAGCGCCATTCAGGATGTCGAGGACGGCATGCAAAAAATTGTTCTGCAGTCAGGACAAGAGCGTACTGCGGCCATACCGGACGCACCTACCGTGCTGGAACTCGCCGAACGAATGAACCTGGGTGCCGATAAAATGGCCGTCCTTCGTGCCTGGCAGGGTCTGAATGATGTTGGCCGTCCAGTGGTAACGCCTCCGGGTGTTGCGGCCGACCGACTCACGTTCCTGCAACGTGCCTTTGAGCAAGCGCTGAATGACCCTGAGTTTGTGGCCAAGGCAGAAAACGCTGGTCGTGACCTGAGTTTTGTCAATGGCGAGCGCATGGCTGAAATTGCAACCGATGCAGCCGTCATGCCCGAAGCCGCTAAAGCGTTCTTTATCGAAGCAGTGTCTGGCGGAATCTAGTCTTGGTGTGTTGTCTGCAGGCGGCATCCCTGTTAATTGGTAATCGTGACGCTGCCTGCTATTTATCTGTTCAGGAGTCTGCATGGACATACTTGAAGGTTTAGTTAGTGGCCTGTTCCAAGCATTAAGTTTCGACGTTTTCCCCTATTTACTGGTCGGTTCACTCTTCGGGTTGATTGTTGGTGTGATTCCGGGGCTGAGCGGACACTTTGCCATGGCCATGGCCATTCCGTTCCTGTACAGCATGGAACCTAATGCTGGCGTTGCCTTTATTCTTGGCGCACATGCTACCGTTGCTCAGGGGGGAGGCATAACCGCGATTCTGTTCAGTACCCCGGGCACCGGGCAGAACGCAGCGACCATGTTGGACGGACCACCCATGCGCCAAAAGGGACTGGGGGGCCAGGCCGTTGGTGCGGCGTTGCTGGCGTGTTTTATGGGTGCCACCTTCGGCGCCATTGCTCTGGCTATTCTGCTGCCGGTCCTGCAGGAAGCCTCTCTGTTGTTCGGGCCACCGGAGATTGTCATTCTGTCTTTTCTGGCACTGACGTTTGTCGCCGTGCTCGGTAAGGAAGACATGGCTCGCAGCCTTGTTGCTGCGCTGCTTGGCCTGCTCATGGCGATGGTCGGACTAGACAATGTGACCAATCAGGCACGCTTTACCTTCGATTCGTTTGCCTTGATTGATGGTTTGCCTCTGGTGCCAGTGATTCTGGGGCTATTTGCTGTATCTGAGATGTTTGACCTATTTATTCGTGGCGGCAGTCTGTCGGACTCCAGTGACGGTAAGGTCATGAGCATGCGCGAAACTCAGCGCCAGATATTCAGCGGTATGAAAATCACATTGCAAAAATGGTGGCTGGTCATGCGCTGCAGTTCTATCGGTACGCTGATGGGGCTGGTGCCAGGGCTTGGCAGCGCCCCGGCGGCCTTTGTTGCCTATGGTCATGCCAAGCAAACTTCGAAAGACAAAGCCAGTTTTGGCAAGGGAAACATTGAAGGGGTAATTGGTTCTGAATCGGCAAATGATGCAGTTGAAGGCGGCGCACTGGCCTCAACCATCGCCTTTGGCATTCCTGGCAGTTCATCCATGGCTATTCTGTTGGGTGGCTTGTTCATTCTGGGTATGGAAACCGGGCCGAGAATGATGATTTCGCATCTGGATATTGTCTTTGTAATGATTTTCACCATTGTCATTGG